>JAUWAK010000069.1 GCA_030602105.1 Candidatus Aerophobota bacterium
TTCGGTTAATCGAGGATCCTCATAATCGATAAATCTGCCCTTAAACTCTTCCTTCAAAACTATAGGATCAGAGCCAAGCTGCCTTCGTAAATAGAGTTCTCTTGGTTTGGCAGGAGCTTCTACTAATCCTATGGTAGAAATAAGGGAGGGAAAGCTATAGATACTCACCCTGGCATGATATCGATGATTGTTCTTGTCCCAGCTTCCAAAAAGCTGGTTGGTAAAGGCTATGTGGTAGCACTCGAGGCTAGATTCCTCCTTTGGGATAAGCCTGCCGAAAAGGGTGGCTAGCTTGAAGCCCTCATAGAGAATTCCAAAAGCTTTAAGTTCGGGATTGAGAAGTTTCCTTTTTTCATATTCAACCTCAGCAGGAAGAGGTTCGAAGAATTCTCTTTCATTGATCTTTCGAATCTTAAGCTGAGCCAGCTCTCTAGCCAGGAAATCTATCCTTTCTGCTTTCTGGGAGGGAGGAAGCCGGGAGAGGTAATGGGCCAGAAACTCATCTCGGATGATAACGGGTACTTCTTTCAGCTTTCGCTCTAGATAGCTAGTTATCTTGGCCATCTCCAATTTATCGGTCTTTGCCCCGTCATAAAGATATATGAAGCAGGGAGGCTTTATTGATGGAGAGAACATTTCCTTATTTTAGTTCTTCAAGGGCGATCTCTGCCCCTCTTTTTCCGGAAAGGAGCATTGCTCCAAAGGTGGGACCCATTCGGGGGAGGCCATAGGTTGTGGAAACAGCC
This sequence comes from Candidatus Aerophobota bacterium, assembly GCA_030602105.1. Lineage (GTDB taxonomy): Bacteria > Aerophobota > Aerophobia > Aerophobales > AE-B3A > SOJT01. The sequence continues at coordinate 747 of JAUWAK010000069.1, forward strand.
ATTCCCACTACCATGAGACCAGGGTGGACTTTACCGGTGTGCTCCACTATCAGATCCTCAGACTGAGCTACCCACATAGCTCCGAATCCAGGGACTTTAATGACATTCCTCTCTTCCAGTTTTCTTACCACGCAGGCATCGTGACCACTGGCGTCAACCAGCATACGGGTTTCCATAGCTACGGGATCCACACAGGTAATCTGGCGAGGAAGAGCTTGAATGGGAGTCCAGTTAACTACTGCTCCTGCTATCTGGTTTTCTTCTCTCAGCACCAAATCTTCGAAAACGGTCATGTTGGCGAACTTAACCCCCGCTTCACAGGTGCTAGAGATAAGTTTGGAGCAGGCGTAAGGACCATCGGACACAAAGAGTCCTTCACTTACCTCTTTAAAGGGTATACCTAATTCTCTAAGAATCTTCTCACCGGGGCTCCTCACCGTGATTTTATTCATCAGATAGCCACCAATCCAAAAACCTCCTCCCAGGTAGTTGTTCCGCTCCACTATCAGTACTTTCTTACCCTGGGCGGCGATCTCTTTTCCCATCATTAGGCCGCTGGGGCCGGCTCCAACAATCAAGCAGTCGCTTTCTACGTATTCCTGAAATTGTTTTGAAAATTCCCCCACGATGGCCCTGGTTATATCCGCTTCGCTTACAGAAGAGAAGATTTTCTTCTTAGCCATAATTTACCTCCGTTATAGACCTATATACTTAGCACAAAGACTTCTGGCTACTGACTTGTCAGTAGTCCCTTTAATTATGACTCTTCCCTGAGGAAAAACTACCAGTTCATATCCGTTTGTCTTGAAACTCAGCAGGTATCCGTTATAGGAAACCTCACCCACTTTCCCAAGAGTTTGCCGGAGACTCTCTAGAGAAATGTTGGTTTCTTCAGGCGGTGATATCTGTACGGCATTTCTTCCACAGAGGGCAGTAACCCAGGAGATTTCTTCTGATTTGAGAATTCTGAAATCGCGTTTGCCACAGGTGAGGCAGTCCCCTCTTTTCATGATCCGGCTCTTGCTAAAGGTTCCTTGCCAGAAGTCCAGGTAGATGAGGCCCTGATTTAAGCTGCCACTTCCCATCAGCATTTTTAATGCTTCTGATGACTGCCAGGAACCAATAGCACTGGGCAGGGGATTTATGACCCCCTGAGTGTCACAGGTAGGCAGAGTTCCCGGCAAGGGAAGTTTGTGGATGACGCACCTGAGACAGGGAGTTTTCTCCGGGATTATGTTCATACTCATCCCTGTCGCACCGATAACGCCCCCATAAATCCAGGGAATCCGATTTTTCACGCAGGCATCGTTGATCAAGAAGCGAGTTTCCATATTGTCTGTGCCATCCAGAACCACATGGCATCCCTCTATCAATTTTTCAATATTGCGAGGCTCTACGCTCAAAACCTCAGCCTCCAGCCGGATGGAAGAGTTGATTTTCTTAAGCTTATTTAGGGCGGCTATAGCTTTAGGTAAACGTTCCTTTGCATCTTCTTCATCGAAGAGAATCTGCCGCCCGAGATCTTGAAGCTCTACAAAGTCCCGATCCACAATCTTAATTTCTCCTACCCCGGCTCGAGCTAGGTTATTGGCTATTACAGTGCCCAGAGCCCCACACCCAATGATAATCACCCTACTCCTTAAGATGCTCTCCTGTCCTTTTCTACCAATCCCAGAAAAAAGAATTTGTCTGGAATATCGCTCAAAATTCATCTCGTTTCCCTTTGCGCCTTAGAATAAAATTTCTACAGCTTTGTAGGGACAGGCGGGCACACATAGACCACAACCTATGCATTTGTCCTGGTCAAAGGTTACTGTCATTTCGTTTCGATCCAGAGCCATAGCCTCAGTGGGGCAGATGGGAATACAGATAGTGCAGTCAGTGCACTTCTCATCAAGCCATCTTATGTCCTGAGCCAGAGATTGCACCTCAACTCCCAGCTCCTTAAGATAGTCCATTCCCTTCCTTAAAGGCTCCTCCTTACCGCTTATCTCCATCATCAGACGTCCTTCTTCTCGCGGACTAATCCGGGCTCTGATGATATTCACTTCTAGATCGTAATCCTTGATAAGATGATAGGTTATGGGCTCATTGATTAACTTGTAGGGAAATGTCAGCACGACTTTCTTCTTTTGCATGGAAGCCTCCTTTCACATCTCAAATCACTCTAAAGCTCTTTCCTTAAGGGGTTTAAAAGTTAGCCCTGAATCTGCCGAGGGCAGGTTTTGAACCGACTCTGTGAGAAGGAACTCTCCTCTCTTTATCCAACCTTTCAGAGTATCAGCGATCTCTCTTGCCTTAGCGTAGCTGGAAAGGCTGCCCGTGGGAACTTCCTTTTCCTGCAATGTGATCTTTCCACTCTTGAGCTCTCGGTAGTTCACCTCCCCCAGGCTGCCCGGCTCAAAGTCAGGATAAGCCTGGCTGTAGTCTATTACCTGGGCGTAAATATCCTCATCCTTAACAGTGGTATAGGTGAGTATTTCCTCATCTAGAATAGGGATAGGGATACCGATTCCTACAGTGAGAGTGGTTCCGTATCCATGCATGGTTGTTCCCCGTAGCCACTCTGGACTCATCTCTTTCAAATCTCCCATTACTGCCAGGGTGCCTGCTCCGGCCCGGGGAACCCCGTTGGGGGTGCGAGGAACAGTCGGATTGTGCTGGGTCCCCTGCCAGGCAACATAGCCTACTCCCCCTCCTAGGAAGATTCTCGTTCCTATGCCTATGGTCTTGTAGTATGGATCATTGAGAAGAGGCGAGAGCTGACCGGCGCTGCAGTAGTTGGCGTTCGCCAAATGGGGTTTTACTATTCCCATATAGGTATAGATGACTCTATCAGAGAGATTAACCGCCACATTATAATTCTGATAGGCATTGCGGGGGTTGAAGAGGACAGTTTCATTGAGATCTTTAATGTTGATCCAGGTTTCCAGTTTCTTTCGAGGATAGCAGTCCGTCCCATAGGCAGTGGCGGTGAGTTTTAGGTCCTTGCCCGCTACCAGCTCTTCAATGACATGACCCCCTCCATAGCTGAACTCACCCGGGTGAATCTTATTTCGAGGGTCGTCATCCGGTAGAGCGTTGGCCCCAATCAAGATATCTACAGCAGCAAATCCGGTATATACAGGTACATCATTGAGATACGCTCTTCCACCCCCCAGCTTTATCCTGGGTTTGGAATGCCCAATATTCAGATATACTCCTGAAGAACACATGGGACCAAAAGTGGCAGTGGTTACTACATCAATCTGCTCGGCAGCTTTTTTGGCTCCCTTTTCCTCGGCAATATCAATGATCTCCTCTGCCGTGACCACAACCGCTTCCCCTCTTTTTATTTTCTCATTTATCTCTCTGATGGTTTTGGGCATTTCTACCTCCTGCCTTATGCAATTTTCCTTCATCCACCAAATAGGTCCGTACTTAGATACCTCTCTCCTGTATCGGGGAGAATAGCCACGATGAGCTTCCCTTTGGAATCTTCTCTTTCAGCGACCTTTAATGCGGCAAAAACAGCCGCTCCTGAAGATATGCCGGCTAGAATTCCCTCCTCTTTAATCAGTCTACGGGTGGCTTCTGTCGCCTCCTCATTGCTAACCTGGATTACCTCATCAATAAGCTGGGTATCGAGAACCTCTGGAACAAACCCTGCTCCAATTCCCTGAATCTTATGGGAACCCGCCTCCCTGCCGGAAAGGACGGCTGACTCAGCCGGCTCAACGGCAATAACTTTAAAGGTTGGTTTTTTCTTCTTTATCACTTGAGCTACACCGGTAAGGGTTCCCCCTGTTCCCACTCCGCTTACCAACATATCCGCTTTCCCTGCCGTGTCCTCCCAGATCTCTCTGGCGGTGGTTTGCCGATGAATAGCAGGGTTGGCAGGATTTTTGAACTGTTGAGGGATAAAGACGCGTGGATCTTTAGCTGCTATCTCCTCCGCTTTTTTTACCGCCCCGTTCATTCCTTCGGAGCCGGGTGTCAAAACAACCTCTGCCCCGAAGGCTGTGAGAAGACTTCTTCTTTCCAAACTCATGGTCTCTGGCATAACAAGGATCAGTCGGTAACCTTTGATGGCGGCCACAAAGGCCAGGGAAATTCCCGTATTACCACTGGTTGGTTCAACCAGAACGGTATCCTCCTTAATTAAGCCTTTGTTCTCGGCTGCCTCAATCATACTCACCCCAATTCTATCCTTAACACTTCCACAGGGGTTAAAGGACTCCAGTTTTCCTACCACCTGGGCTCCTAAACCTTTGGCTATCCTGTCCAATCTAACCAGGGGAGTTTTGCCTATGAGCTGGGTAACGTCATTGGCTATTCGCATCTTGCCCTTTCTTACCCTAGGCTTTCCCTTGGTAACTGAAGATGAGTTGTCCGCATCTGGGGCAGAATCGGCTGTCTTCTTCAGTAAAAAGGTAGACGGACTCTCCGCATTTTGAACAGACTCTTGTCTCTGCATCCCCATGCTTCATCACCTCCTTGAGGCATCAAGAATTCTTCAGGACCCTTTTCGAGGGCAAGCTCTTTCTGTAACATTCCAAAGGCATTCCTCCTGGGGGAGGGACTACAATTCCCTGTCGCTCTGGTGGTCAAACTGTGCTCAACATCCTGTCTAATGCCGCTCTTGCCTTCCTCGCTATTTCTTCAGGCACTTTCACCGGGTATTGCATCTCTTCCAGGGACCAGAGGATTTTTTCCAGGGTGATGAGTTTCATGTTAGGGCATATGGCCTGCTCAGAAGCAGCTAAGAACCTTTTCTCGGGGTTTTCTCGACGCAGTCGGTGAATGATTCCGATCTCTGTACCTATAATGAAATCCTGTGCCTGGCTTTTCTTGACAGATCGACAAATCCCCCCCGTACTCTGAACCTCATCAGCCAGCTCAATGACTTCAGGCCGGCATTCGGGATGTACGTAAGTCCTACTACCTGGGTATTGTCTCTTTAATCTGACAATATCCTGAGGGATAATCCTCAGGTGAGTGGGGCAATAGCCAGGCCAGAAAATCAGCTCTTTGCCCGTTTGTTTCCCTACATATTGACCCAGATACTGGTCAGGGACGAAAAGAACGTGGTCCACTCCATCCAGGCTTTTGACTATCTTCACCGCATTAGCCGAGGTACAGCAGATGTCCGACTCAGCCTTGACTTCGGCACTGGAGTTAACATAGCACAC
>JAUWAK010000033.1 GCA_030602105.1 Candidatus Aerophobota bacterium
TGAGCATCAGTGCAGATGACCATCTTTACCCCTCTTTTTTTGGCCTCCCGGATCCAGATATCGGTCAAATCCAATCGCTCCGGCTGTGCGTTTATCTCCAACCAGATATCTTTCTCTTTTGCTGCTTCCAGCACCTTGTCCAGGTTAATGGCGTAGGGGTCCCTTTCTCCTAACAGACGACCGGTAGGATGAGCGAAGATACGAACGAAAGGATTTTGCATGGCTTTAATCACTCTGGCAGTTATAGTCTCCCTATTCTGTTTGAAACCTGTATGCACAGCAGCTATAACAATATCCAGCTCCTTCAGAACCTCGTTCGAATAATCTAGAGTTCCGTCCTTCTTGATATCCACCTCACTTCCGGCCAGAACCCTGAAGTCCTCAAGATGGGAGTTCATTCGTCTTATTTCTTCTGTCTGGGCCAAAAGATTTTCCTCGCTCGAACCTCGCGCCACCCTGAGGGAAACCGAATGTTCGGTAATGGCCAGATACTGGTATCCTTTTCCCCTGGCCTTTTCCACCAGCTCGCCAATGGAGGCACTGCCGTCACTGGCCCGGCTGTGCAGGTGAAGATCCCCCCGGATCTCCTCCTCCCTTAAGAGATTGGGGAGTCGTCCCTCCTCTGCTGCCTTCACTTCTCCTCTGTCCTCCCTCAGCTCAGGAGGTATAAGGGGAAGATCCAGACAGGCGTATACTTCCTCCTCATCCCTACCCCCTATTTTTTTCCCATCCTGGGTAAATACGCCGTATTCATTAATCTTCAAGCCCCTTCTTATAGCTCTCTCCCTTAAGGCTATATTGTGTGCTTTGGAGCCGGTGAAATACTGAAGGGCTGCTCCAAAAGAGTCTGGTGAGACTACCCTCAGATCCATCTGTAGTCCTTGGTCAGTCAAAATGCTGGATTTGGTTTCTCCTTTGGCCATAACCTCCCTAACACAGGACAGGGTTGTGAAAGCATCCATAACGGCCTGGGAACCGGTAGAGGAAACCAGAATATCTATATCCCCTATGGTCTCTTTGCCTCGTCTAAGACTACCTGCCGGTGAAATTCTCTCAATCCAAGAAGAAGCCTTCTCGCTTAACTCTCCCATTACCTCCTCTACCAAAGGTAAGGCTTTCCCCAGAAGAATCCTGGCTCGCCAGGTGCGATAGAGCCTTATCCCCCGCAGGATATTCTCCTCCGTCTTAGTTCCCATGCCTGGTAGATGCTGTAGCTTTTGAGACCTAACAAATTCCTCTAGCTCTTCGATGCTCTTGACCCCCACCTCCTTATGGAGAAGGCTAACTGTCTTTGGACCCACTTCAGGAATGGAAAGAAGTTCTCTCACTCCGATTGGGATCTCTTTCTTCAACTCCTCATAGGCGGGAAGTCCCCCTGTATTAAGGATGGTAGCAATCTTTTCACACATCCCTTTTCCCAGGCCAGGGACCTCTTCTAACTTACCCTCATGACGAAGACCCTGAAGGTCCCCAGAGAGGTGTTCCAGGGCATCAGCAGCTTTCTCGTAAGCTCTTATCCGGAACGGATTCTCCCCTTTGATGGCCAAAAGATCAGCCATTTCCCTGAATATTTGGACTATCTTAGCTGAATCAACACTCAATAGATTCCCTCATTTTTGGGTATCAAAAGATCCAAGATTTGGTAGGTTCCTCAGGAAGATAAGACCAAACTTTGGGAGAGCCCAAAGGTAAATGGACCTTACGGGGAGAATGCTATCCCTGAACTCCACAGTCCTCTTTTTCTAGTGCTTCCCACACTTTCATTACCTGCTCTCGGGTTTCCTCTTCCCCGCCCTCATTTCTTATAATGAAGTCTGCCTGGCGGATCTTGTCCGTCTGGGGAAGCTGAGCTCCTATCACCCCTTTAATTTCTCGAGGTGTGAAATCAGTTCCCTTCTTTATCCTTTTCAGCTGCGTCTGCCGGGAGGAGGTCACCACCAGGATTTTGTCCACCAGGCATTCCCATCCCGCTTCCAAAAGCAGAGCTGCTTCCAGCACGATAATACCACCATCATGGGCCTGAATACTCTTTTCTACCTCTTTCAAAATGAGAGGATGGAGGAGCGAGCCAAGCTGCGCTATATTTTTCTTATCACTAAAGGCTATCTCTCTCAAGTTCTTTCTCTTAATACGCCCGCCTTTGCCAAGAATGGATGAGCCAAAGATTCCAGTAAGCCTCTTTTTCACTTTTTCCTCTTGCAGAAGCAGATGCCCCACTTCATCAGCAGAGATAAGCTTAGCTCCTGCAGCCTCAAACATCTTGGCAACTGTGGTTTTACCGCATCCGATATTCCCGGTGATCCCTATAACCCTTCTTTTGTCCCATTCCTGAAGAACAGATTTTGCTTTCTCTAGCGCTATAGCCCGATGACTAATCTCATTTTTCATCCCGAGCGACATCTCGGCGAAGGTTTTATCCTGCCCCAGAGGCTGGAAAATCGGATCGTAGCCAAATCCTTCCCTACCCCTAATCTCCTGAGTAATCCTTCCTTCGCAGATTCCCTCCATCACCTTCCGCCTTCCATAGGCATTGCTGATAGCTATAACGCAGCGAAATCTTGCCTTGCGTCGCTGGGGGGGAACCTTCTCAAGAAGAGAAAGGACTTTGCGATTATTGTCCTCATAGGAAGCGCCTTCACCAGCAAAGCGGGAAGACAGGACCCCGGGAGCTCCCTGCAGGGCCTCCACCTCCAGTCCGGAGTCATCGGCCAGAGCCGGCTTCCTGCTGAAGCGGGCCAGCGTGCAGGCCTTGGTCAGAGCATTGCCCCGTAGGGTGTATTTATCTTCAACCACCTCAGGAAACTCAGAGAAGTCTTCAAAGGTTAGCATTTTCATCTTTAGATTCTTGAGAACCTGCTTGATTTCCCTTATCTTATCCTGGTTTCGGGTAGCTAGGACCAGTTCCATTCTTCTTGCCCTATGACTTTCCTTTGTATTTCGGTGAGCTTTTTCACTCCTGTCTCGGCCAGATCAAGTAGCTCGTCCAGAATTTTGCGAGAGAAGGTTTTCTCTTCACCGGTTACCTGAATCTCAACCAGCTCTCCCTTGCCGCTCATGACCACATTCATATCCACACTGGCCTGCGAGTCCTCCTGAAAAGATAGGTCCAGCAGCTCCTCCCCTTCTTTGAGACCTGTACTTATGGCGGCCAGGGAGTCTTTGATGATCGACTCTTTCAGTATGCCCTTTTCCCGGAGCCACCTGTCCGCATCCACCAGGGCGATAAAAGATCCGGTAATAGACACACACCGAGTCCCCCCATCGGCCTGAATAACATCGCAATCAACCCAGATGGTTCGCTCTCCCAATTTTGCAAGGTCCACTACTGCCCTCAAAGATCGACCTATTAATCTCCGTATTTCATGGGACCTCGCACGTTGTCTTTCTATGTCCCGGGGGATGCGCGTAGGAGTGCAGTAGGGAAGCATGCTATACTCGGCAGTAACCCATCCTTTACTGCTTCCCCTCAAGAATGGGGGAATCTTTTCCTCCACCATAGCCGCACAGACCACCTTTGTATCCCCCAGGGACATAAGAGCGGACCCCTGGGCATACTTCACAAAGTTTCTTTCTATGCTTACCTTCCGAAGTTCATCCGCTGCTCTACCATCTCTTCTCAACTAGTTCTCCCCTCAACAAATATCTCTGGACTCTTCCCGCATCGCCTGCCATAGCAGCTTTGGATTGCTTAGGCAGATGAGTTAGGACTTTTGGGATCTACTCCTGGTGGATCCTCTTTCTGGAAAAACTCGATCAAACAAACGTCCTATCCGTCTTCCCGCATCGAAAACACCGCCCACAAAGGCTCCGACCATGACCAGGAAAAGAATTAGAAGCAGAGGCCAGGCGAAAATCAAGAGCAAGGCTACCACCAGCCCCGCCATACCCCCTACAACTTTCCCCCGGTTGCGCTGGAAAAAAACCCTCATCAAGCACCTCTCACTAGTTCTTTCCCTTCCTTAGGAAGGCAGGAATATCCAGATCTTCCCCCTCATAAATCTTGAGATCTAATTCTTTTTGATGAACCTGACTCTTTCTTCTCGCTTCCCCTTCGCTTCTAGCCTCACCTCCCGATGCAATAAGGGTCAGGACTACTTCCTCGGACAAATCCTCATCCACACTCACTCCAAAAATGATCTCTGTTCGGGGGGAAGCATCTTCTCTAACCATCAGAGTAGCTTCTTCCACTCCTGATAGCTTCAATCCTTTGCCCCCCCGGATATTGAACAGGATACACTGGGCCTCTTTGAGCGAAACTCTGCCCACCAGGGGTGATGAAACAGCCTGTCTGGCAGCTTCTCGAGCCGCTCCCTCACCAGTACCCCTTCCCTGGCTTATCTGAATGCGGCCTTTCTTCCGAAAAAAGCCTCTGATGTCAGCAAAATCCAAACTTATCAGGCCAGGGTATAGCAGCAAATCCCCCACCGCCTGAATAGCCTCTCCAAAAACCCTGTCTACCTTTACCAATTCGGCTTCAAGAGAGCCCGTTTTGTCCGGGTCCTCTAGAAGGATATCGTTGGGAACCACCAACAGGCTACTGAGGATCTCTTCCAACTGGGTCAGTGCATTTTCGGCTTGATTTCCTCTTTTTTCACCTTCAAAATGAAAGGGCAGCACAACCAGACCCAAAGTTAGGATGCCCATCTCCTTGGCCAACTGAGCTATGACAGGAGAAATTCCTGTGCCGGTTCCTTTCCCCAATCCGCAAACCAGAAACAGTAGATCCGTACCTTTCAAAACTTCCCTTACCCGGTCTTTTTCCTCCAGGACTATTCTTCTTCCCATCTCGGGATCTCCACCCGTTCCCCATCCTCCGGTGACGGATTCTCCCAGCTGGAGTCTCTTTCTCACTTTGCATCTTTCCAGGTCTTGCCTGCTGGTGCTAATGGCAACGAACTCTACGCCAGGCGAGAGAGGGCTAAGTCGCGAGAGAATGTTGCACCCCGCTCCTCCTATCCCCATTGTCCTCATACACACCGAAGTAGGACCAGGAGCGCTCTTGGCCTCAGGAGAATCAGATTCGAGCTCAATCATAGGTACCTCCCGGCTTCACTCGAGCTAATCCCTCGGTACAAAGGAAAACACAGAACTCTAGCAAAAAGCGCTAGAACTGTCTCAAAAATCTAAGATCATTCTGGAAGAAAAGACGAATATCGTCAATTCCATATTTCAGCATGCATATCCGCTCTACCCCCATGCCGAAAGCAAATCCTTGGTACCGTTCCGGATCATAGTTCACCTTTTTGAAGACCTCAGGATCGACCATTCCCGCCCCCAGGATTTCCAGCCACCCTTTTCCAGAGCAGACAGTGCATCCCGAGCCCCCGCAGATAATGCAGCTAATGTCCACCTCGGCACTGGGTTCGGTAAAGGGGAAAAAACTGGGGCGAAAACGCAGCTTTGTCCTCTTGCCGAACATCTGATAGACAAAACAGGTGAGAGAGCCCTTAAGGTCCGAGAAGGCAATGTCTCGATCCACGGCTAAGCCCTCCACCTGGTGAAACATGGGAAAATGAGAGGCATCAATGGCATCACGCCTGTAGCACCTCCCGGGAGCAATAATGCGGATGGGAGGAGAAGTCTTCTCCATTATCCTGATCTGAACAGGAGAAGTCTGAGTTCTTAGGAGGCGGCCGTCTTCAAGATAGAAAGAGTCTTGCTCATCTCTGGCCGGATGGTATTGAGGCATATTTAAGGCCTCAAAGTTGTAGTATTCTGTTTCTATTTCCGGACCTCTTACCACACGAAAACCCAAACCAATAAAGATTCTCTTTATTTCGTCCAGAGTCTGGGTAATAGGATGGAGTCTGCCCAGAGGGGGTTTTTCCCCGGGAAGAGTAACATCGATATATTCCCCTGGCTCTTCTTTCCCAAGGTGTTCTTTTTTCTCCAGAATTCTTTCGCCAATCTCCTTTTTTAGTCTATTGCCCAGCTCACCCATCCTGGGTCTGTCTTCAGGAGGGAGATTCTTGATACCCTTCAAAAAGAGAGTTATTTTCCCCTTTTTCCTCCCCAAGAGCTCAATGCGTACCTCATCTAGCTCTCTTTCATTTTTGGCTTGGCCAATCTTTCTCCTGGCCTCCTCGCTCAATTCTTTTAGATCTAACTTCATCTTATGGGTATTTCTTTCCGGCAAAAGAATCTCAGTACCTGTATTCTAGCTCTTATGCCCGCCCTCGGCGCACCCAGACACCCTACCCTTGATGAGGTCAAGAGCGTGGGGAAGGGCAGGGAGTATTAAGGTTAGACATTCCCTAACCCCTTTAGGACTTCCCGGCAAATTGACAACCAAACTATCTCCCCTCACCCCCGCGATAGCCCGGGAAAGAATAGCATGAGGAGTGACCTTGAAGCTTTCCTTTCTCATTATTTCCCCGAAGCCAGGTATCTCCTTATCTATGACTTTTTCCGTCGCCTCTGGAGTAACATCCCGCGGAGAAATCCCTGTGCCCCCTGTGGTCAGAACCAAATCAACGTCCCTCTCGTCGATCATGCTTTTGAGGGTGCGCGATATAGTGTCTATTTCATCGGGAACAACTTCATATGCCACCACTTCCCCCAAATCCTTTACCATATCCCTAACGGTGGGGCCACTAGTATCTTCTCTCTCATCTCTGGATGAAGCATCACTTACCGTAACTATCCCAATCTTTGTCATCCCCTATCACCTTTATCTCGTCGCCCACTTCTATGTTCCCGCCCTCAAGGACCCTGGTGAATATGCCTTCCTTGGGCATAATACATTTTCCTATTTTCTCGTAGACCGCGCAATGGGTATGGCACTTCTTGCCTATCTGAGTTACCCTTAGTTTTACCTTTTCCCCGATCCGGACTTGCTGCCCTATTTCAAGACAGGCAAGATCCAGACCCTGGGTGGTAATGTTCTCAGCGAAGTCACCGGGCTCCAGCGTATCCTTCTCTCGGCTCTTGAGCTCGGGACAGAATTTCTGCTTTTTGATCCTTTCCAACGGAAGAAGACTCACCTGACGATGCCACCTCCCCGCATGAGCATCTCCTGACAGACCCCATCCCTTCCTTATATGCCCTTTAGCAATGGGCTTCTTAGACACCCCCTTTTTGCCACTCGTGTTAATGGAGAAAACCTTACCCGTCATCTACTCTTCCTTTTGTCCCACTTCTGCCACCCTTTTTCATTACCAATCGGATATTAGAAAAGGAAATCCCCTTGTCCACCCCCTTGCACATGTCATAGATAGTGAGAGCGGCAATCACGACACCCGTTAGTGCCTCCATCTCCACACCGGTCCTATCCTTTGCTTTGGTATGTGAGGTAATCTCGATCAAATTCTCCTTTACCTCAAAATCTACTTTAGCCTGAGTAATAGATAAAGGATGGCACATTGGAATAAGTTGGGGGGTTTTTTTCACGGCCAGGATTCCTGCTACCCGGGCACAGGCCAACACATCCCCTTTAGGGATCCTTCCTTCCCGGATCATATGGATGGTTCCCGAAGAAAGTAGAACCTCACCCCTAGCCACTGCCTCCCTAGCGGTAATCCCCTTTCCTCCTACATCAACCATGTCCAGTCTAGTCAAACTCATCCCCCTATTTCAAACATAAACCTACCTGCGTAGGGAAACTCAAAATGGTGATGTTTGGGTTTGTTTCGAATAACCTTCTCATAGAGCTCCTTCATTGTTTCCCTGGGGGCCCCTTCTCGAAGAACTCCTTTTAGATCCACTTCAAAACCTGATAGAAGACAGGACCTGAGTTTCCCATCGGCGGTGAGACGCAGCCGGTTACAGGAATCGCAAAAAGGCTCAGAGAGAGGAGATATAAACCCCAAAGTAGGTTGACGCTTATTGACCCTAAAATAATGCGCAGGTCCCTTGCCAGGAGAAGAATCCACCGGCTCCAGAGGGCCCCATTTTTTCTGGATCCTCTCTCTCACCTCAGTATTCGGGATATACCACCTTTTACCACCTATTTCATTGATAGGCATATGTTCAATAAAACGCACGAGGAGGCAATTCTCCAGAGCAAAGCTAACAAAATGAAAGATTTCCTCCTCATTAAAACCCTTGAGCAAAACCATGTTGACCTTGATAGGGTCTAGTCCGACCCTCCTGGCTGCAGCAATTCCTCTCAGTACTTCTCCTAATTCATCGCACCCGGTAATCTCGGAAAACTTTCTCCTATCCAAACTATCCAGACTCACATTGATCCGGGAAAGCCCCGCCTCTTTCAAGGGAAGAGCAAGCTCAGCCAGGCGCAGCCCATTGGTTGTCATAGTAAGCTCTTCGATCCCCTGGACAGACGAGAGCATTTTCACCAGGCTCACTATGTTCCTTCTGACCAAGGGCTCTCCTCCGGTCACTCTCACGTGCTTGATTCCCCAATGAGTGGCGAGATTCAAGAATTTCACAATCTCCTCGAAACTCAAGATCTCTTTAGGAGGAAGTTGAACCAGATTCTTATCGGGTCGGCAGTAAAAGCAGTTGAGGTTGCAGCGGTCTGTTACTGAAAGACGTAGATAGTCTATTTCATTCATCCCAATGACCTACCTGGGGAATTCCTTCCTTGACCAAAACGAAATTCTCATCCAACACTATGGTAGGTTTCCGGATAATCATATCCATATGCAGGGGGGCCTCATTTACTCCTCCGAGACCAATATTGCTTCCCACCCCGATGTGCCCTGTCCTCCAGGCACTCTCATCTTCAGTTAGGATCCCGACAACTTCACTTTTGGGATTTAGACCCACGGCTATCTCTGCTATTTGATAAGCATTGGGATGTTTAGCCTCCTCCAAGAAACACCGAAACTCATCAGCTTGTTTTCCCCCGCTAATTTCAACAATCTTCCCCTTTTTCACGGTGAGCTTTATGGGCTCCTCTATCAGTCCTATAAGAGAGGCGCTTCCATCAACCACAACCGTCCCCTGCACCGTATCTTCAAGAGGGGGAACATTTGCCTCAATTAGCGGCATTCCCATACATTGGCCCGGCTTGTGGCAGAGCCCCGTATCGGCATTGGCTCTTCTTCCGTCAATATCCGCCTTAAGATTTGTCCCCGAGGGAGAGGAGAATTCTATTGACCTGGCCCGGGCAAACTTCTCCGCCACCTTTTCCACTCCGGGAGCCAGTTTTCTAAAATCCACCCTCATAGCTTGCCGCATAAGAGTCTCTTCGTTTGCGCCACTCAGAGTCAGGACCCTTGCCCCACTCTGGCATGCCTGAACCCTGGCCCTGGTATGATACATGGTTACCTGGGTAGGAGTAAATATGACATCAGCGCTCCTCATGGCCGCAGCCACCGGCCTGGGAGGCTCCTGGCCAAGTTCTCGCAGGCCCATAACAGTTATGGCTACCTCTGCCCCTCTTTCCTGAGAAGCTATGGCAAGAACCTCGGCCAGGGATGTCTTGAGATTATCAGTAACGATCAAGACATCTTCTCCCGGCTGAATATTAGCGGCAATAGTGGCAATATTTCTAGCTCCTTTTAGCATCTCCAGATATTTCACATCCACAATCTTGACCCCTCAGCACCCAAATGGTGAATCTATCGAACTCTCGAGGGCTATGTTAGTACAAATTTGCCTTTTGTCAAGAATACTCGACACGAGTTCGCTTCCTCGTGAGGAAGTGTTATCTCATACCCGAGGACACCCACGTCCTGCACCGACTCAAAAGCTACCCTGAGCTTCCAGAATTCACTTACTTACGACGGCTATTTTCCCCACCACTCTCGTTCCTTCCTCGTCAGTCACAAAAACAAGGTAAACTCCTCTCGCAACGTTCTGGCGGACTTCGTTAGTACCGTCCCAGGTGGCCGTTTTCGAGTATCCCTCCAGAGTTACCTCGTTATTCTCCTGGAGCGTTCGCACCAAATTTCCAGCAAGGTCAAAAATGAGAACCACGAACCCTGCGCCTGAAGAAAGATTGGTAATTCTGACCCGCTGGCCTTCCCGAAAATTGCAGGGGTTAGGATAAATCACAACTGAGGTACCCGGGAGGGCCCCCTCATTCAGGGAAATGAGTTCCTTTACCTCATC
>JAUWAK010000092.1 GCA_030602105.1 Candidatus Aerophobota bacterium
CTGCCTTACCTTGATCGAGCGGATATGGGCTTCAAGCGGGCCTTCGGCTTTGGCAAGATTTACGATGTGCTGGCTCATAGAGGATAAAGCCTGAGGCGATAGGAACTGGTAAGTAACTCTTTTGAAGAAACTGTCTACTGAAAGACCCGAGAATCCTCGAGCCGACCCACCGGTGGGCAGGATGTGGTTACTTCCTGTGAGATAATCTCCCGCGGCCACCGGAGAAAAATTTCCCAAAAAGACACTTCCAGCATTCCTTATTTCCATAAGAAGCTCCTTAGGACGCCTGACCATAAGCTCTAGATGTTCAGGAGCAAATTCATTGGCAAAATCAAGCGCCTGCCCGAGAGTATCCACCAAAAGAATAGCTCCATACTCGGACAGGGACCTCTTTATCACTTCCCGGCGCCTCGAGGAGGGAAGCTCATCCTTAAGATTCCTGTAAACCTTCCAGGCTAGCTCCCTGGAGGTGGTAACTAAGACTGAGCATGCCGCCTCATCGTGTTCAGCTTGAGATAGCATATCGCTCGCCACCCAAAGAGGGTTGGCCACTTCATCAGCTATGATTAATACTTCGCTGGGTCCTGCCGGACAATCAATGGCCACCTTACCCAAACTGGCGAGATACATTTTCGCTGCCGTGACATAGAGGTTACCCGCTCCAACCACAATATCCACCCTGGGAATGGTCTCCGTTCCATAGGCAAGAGCGGCTACAGCCTGGGCCCCCCCCACTCTCGCGATCAAATCAGCTCCGGCAATATCGGAGGCTACCAGCACTTCATCGGATATCTGTCCGGTGAGTGAAGGAGGACTTACAACTACCACCTGCTCTACCCCGGCAACTTTAGCGGGGACTACTCCCATGATGGCTGAGGAAGGATATCTAGCTTTGCCTCCGGGGGCATAGACACCGGCGCTCTCGAGAGGAACAAACCGCTCTCCTATCTCGTATTTCCCCTCTCCTTCCTCCGATACCGATTTCTTGGTTTCCCACCCGGATCTTATCTGGTGGCGGTGAAAGTCCTCCACCTGATCTCGCATTACCTTGAGAGAATCTATGAATTCTGGGGATACCCTCTCATAAGCTTCTTTTATTCTTTCTCTCTCCAGCAGGGTCTGGTGCGCTGTCAAATCAGCTCCATCAAATTTCCGGGTAAACTCGAGAACTGCCTCATCCCCTCTCTTTTCCACTTCCTTCAGTATAGGAATCACAGTATCAAGGACTTCCTCCAACCTAAGATAAGACCTTCCGAGGATCCTCTTACGCTCTTCCCTTCCTAGATCGGCAAGTTTTCTAGGCTCCCTCATCCACTGCCTCCACTTCGCCTATCGCTCCTCCCCCATCTTCTGCTCTAATGAGTCTTACCCTGACCAGCTTGTTCTTCGCATCATCTTTGCCTTCAAGAAAGGTCCGAATGTAGTTGTCCGTGTATCCCATTAAACGATCACTCCCAAGATGCCGCTTCTCCTCCACCAGAACCCTTAAGGCTTGCCCCAGGAATCTGCCAGCAAATCTTTTGGAAAGCGAATTCCCCAGACGTCTTAGCTCTTCGCTCCTTCTCCTCTGGACTTTAGCCTCCACCCGGGGCTTCATAGAAAAAGCTTTTGTCCCCGGCCGCGGACAGAACCTAAATACGTGAAGACGGCTGAACTGAACATCTTCTAAAAAATGGTAAGTGTTCTGAAAATGACGTCCCTCTTCCCCGGGAAACCCCACCATAACATCGGTAGTAATAGAGACCTGGGGAATGAGATCCCTTGTTCTTTTCACCAATTTCCTGTACTCGCCTCTGGTGTATTTCCTTTCCATGCGCTGAAGGATATAGTTGTCACCACTTTGCAGGGGAAGATGAAGATGGCGACAGATAGAGGAAGATGATCCTATGAACTCCAGTAAGTCATCCCTCACCAGGTGGGGCTCCAGGGAGCTAAGCCTAAATCTCACTCCCTCACCATAATGCTCCATCTTCTCTAACAGATGCACCAGGGACTCTGAGGAAGGAAGATCCTTACCGTAAAGTCCCAGGTTAACTCCTACCAGGACGATCTCCTTGAAGCCACTCTGAACGAGATTTTCTACCTCTCTCAGCACCTCCCTCATTGAGCGACTTCTTATCCTACTTCCCCTTACATAAGGAATTCTACAATAGGCGCAGAATTCGTGACACCCATCCTCTATTTTGACAAAAGCTCGGGTGCGCCCATAAAAATGGCTAATTGAGGACCTTGGAGGAAGGGGGAGTGGATCATCGAGTCCCACTAGCCTGTCCAGCTTCAGCTTATCATCGTTACCCAGGACAACATCCACCCCGGGGAATTTCTCCTTGATCCTATTGCCCTCTGCCTCAGCGTAGCAACCGGTAACTGCCAACCTTGCCTTTCTCTTCTTGCCCTGAGCCCTTTTTATGAGCTCTTCCGATTTCTGGTCAGCCCTTTTGGTAACAGTGCAGGTATTGATAACGTATAGGTCGGCCTTCTCCTCAAAGGGTACCGAAGTGAAGCCCAGTCCTGTGAGCTTCTCGCGCAAAAGCTGGACTTCGTATTGATTCACCTTGCAGCCCAACGAAACGAGAGCTACCCTCCCTTTTCGCATAAGACCTCCCTTCGGTCATCTCGGGATTTACCCGCCAAGTATCTGCTTTATCTTGCCAATAAACTCCCTGATACGGGGCTGCTCGCTATCCCGGCTAAGCTCCTGAAATTTCATCAAGAGCTCTTTTTGCTCACCAGTCAAATTGACCGGGGTCTCGATAACTACCTTGACCCACTGGTCTCCCCGGCCGGAAGAGCGAAGATAGGGAACTCCTTGACCTTTGAGACGGAAGATTTTGTTGGTTTGGGTACCGGGAGGAATCTTGACTCTTACCCTTCCATTCAAGGTGGGAACTTTTATCTCAGCGCCTAGAGCGGCCTGGCTGAAACTGATGGGAACCTCGCAGACAATGTTGTTTCCATCCCTCTTAAATATGGAATGAGATTTTACTCGAAGACCGATGTAGAGATCTCCGGAAGGGCCTCCTCTGAAGCCCGCTTCCCCCTCTCCGGCTAGGCGGAGTCTCGATCCGTGATCGACTCCGGCGGGGATCTTCACTTTGACCTTACGGGTCCTCTTGACCCTTCCGGTCCCCCGACAGTCCCGACATGGATCTTTTATGATAGTGCCTCTTCCCCGGCACTGAGTACAGGTGCGGGTCATAGAGAAGAATCCCTGACTTATCGCTACGTAGCCGTTTCCCTGACAGGTGGGACAGGTCTGAGGTTGAGATCCTGGCTTGATGCCGCTACCCGTACAAGTTGAGCAAGTTTCGCGGCGGGGAATTTGAATATTCCTCTCCGCTCCAAAAGCAGCTTCCTCGAAGGAGATGCCTAGAGTATAATGAAGATCCCGCCCCGGCTCGGCGTCCCCAGCTCTGGTGCGGGATCTTCCCCCAAAAAAATCTCCGAAAAGGTCTCCTCCAAAAGATTGTCTACCAAAAACTTCTTCAAAAATCTTCAAGGGATCAAATTCAAAACCACCGAATCCTGGTCCGGCACCAACTTCTGCCTCCAGTCCTGCATGTCCGTACTGATCGTAAATCTGCCTCTTCTCAGAATCTGAGAGTACCTTGTAGGCTTCTGATACTTCCTTGAACTTCTCCTCCGCTTCTTTTGAGTTATCTGGATTTTTATCCGGATGATACCTCAGCGCAAGTTTACGATAAGCTTTTTTTATCTCATCTTGCGAAGCAGAGCGGGAAATCCCCAAAACCTCGTAATAATCTCTCTTAGCCACTCAATTTTACCCAAATAGCAATATCTCTTTTTATTCTACTTTTCTACCTCGAAGTCAGCGTCGGTAACGTCTTCTCCCTCTTCCTCTTCCTTTTTTTTCTCTTCCTTTCCTTCTTCCTTGGGTTCCTCTTTCGGAGCCTGCCCCGCCTGTTCTTGATACACCGCCTGACCCAACTTCTGAGAGACCTCTCCTACCTTCTTTGTTTTCTCCTTGATCTCGCCCGTATCATTCTTTTTGACCGCTTCCTTCAGCTCACCCAAAGCATCCTCAATCTTCTTTTTCTCATCGGGGCTCACCTTATCTCCATATTCCTTGAGAGCCTTTTCCGTGGCGTAAATAACAGTATCAGCCTCATTCTTGACATCTATCTCTTCACGTTTCTTCTTATCTTCCTCGGCGTGCTCCTCGGCCTCCTTCATCATCTTATCTCTCTCTTCTTCCGATAGAGCCACGGAATCTTTGATAGTGATGGCCTGCTCTCGCCCCGTTCCCTTGTCTTTCGCCGAAACATTAACAATTCCGTTGGCGTCTATGTCGAACGTAACTTCGACCTGCGGCACCCCTCGAGGGGCAGGTGGAATTCCAGTCAGCTGGAATCTCGCCAGGGTCCGGTTATCAGCAGCCATAGGACGTTCCCCCTGCAGAACGTGGATATCCACGGCTGTTTGGCTATCAGCAGCCGTGGTGAAAACCTTGCTCTTTCGGGTGGGAATAGTGGTATTCCTCTCGATGAGCGGAGTAAGAACAGCCCCCAGTGTTTCTATCCCTAAGGAGAGGGGAGTTATGTCTAGAAGGAGGAGTTCCTTCACATCTCCCGCCAGAATTCCCGCTTGAACAGCCGCTCCTACCGCCACTACTTCATCGGGATTAACACCCTTGTGAGGTTCCCTTGCAAAGAGATTTTTCACCGTTTCCTGGACCTTGGGCATCCTGGTCATTCCTCCTACTAAAACCACCTCCTGGATATC
>JAUWAK010000026.1 GCA_030602105.1 Candidatus Aerophobota bacterium
CACCTTGTTTAGCTCAGCTTTCATCTCTTCCAATTCTTGGGAATCTTCCAATAGACTCAAAGCGAGATTCGCCAGGCGGTTGGGTGTGACTCGAAACTGAAGGAGTTCAGGTACAATTCTCCTCCCTGCGAGGATGTTGGGCAAACTTACGTAGGGAAGTTTTATGAGAATATTTCCCAAAATCCAGGTAGTGAGGGAAGTTTTGTAAACAACAATCATGGGAGTCCTCAAGCATGCTGCTTCAAGGGTAGCTGTCCCTGAGGCTGTAATAACCAGGTCAGAGACGTTCATAACATCGTAAATGTTGTTATTTATCACTTTGATATCTATTCCGCTTTCCTTAACTATTCTGGCAATTCTTTTCTCAAAAACCGAATCAGCAACTGGAAGCAGGAACTGAATGCCCTTTAATGATCTTTTTATCTCATCTGCCGTGCGCAGCATTATGGGCAAAAGACTGTCTATCTCGTATGCCCGACTTCCCGGAAGAAGGCCTACTATCGGATAGTCAGGGGTGAGGCCAAATTCCTGATAGGCCTCACCTTTGCTTAGCGTGGGTCTAGCCATGCCAACCAGCGGATGTCCCACAAAGGTCACATTGGCTCCCGCCTTGCGATAGAGTTCGACTTCAAAAGGAAAAATAGCAATAACTTCAGTGATATCTCTGACCGTTCTCTTGGTTGCCCAATCAGGCCAGGCCCAGGCCGGAGGAGCAATATAGTAAATGATGCGAAATCCCCGCTTCTTAGCCAGGCGGGCGATCCTCAAATTGAAATCCCGGCTATTTATTAAAACTAACAGGTTGGGAGGTTCTTCCCACAGCATTCTTTTTATCTGCTTTTCAATTCTAAGAAAGGACGGATAATACTTGAGACCTTCCCAAATGCCCACTGTTCCCATATGGACGGTAGTGGCTCTCACATCAACTCCTGCCTGCCTCATTTTCTCCCCGCCCGTACCCACAAATTCAATATCGGCGTCGATTCTTTTGATAGCGCGAACGAGATTAGCTGCATGGAAATCTCCTGAAATCTCTGCCGCAGTCAGTAGAATCTTCCTTGTGGGCAACGGGAACCTCCCTTCTGCAATTCACCCTATCTTGAGATTATCAATTAATCTTGTTTGGCCAATCTTTGCTGCCACTGCAACAAGAACTTCTTTTTCTACTCGCTCTACCCTCCGGAGGGTCTCTGGATCAATAACAGCCACATAATCTATACGGGCCAGGGGCTGTCCTCTTATTAGGTCTTCCATGTGAGAGCTGATAACTGTGGCATCTCTTATCCCCCGAGCAATGTCCTTTTTTGCTGTGAGAAGTGATTGGTAGAGTACGGTGGCCGCCTTTCTCTCTGCCGGGGTAAGATAGGAATTGCGGGAGCTGAGAGCCAAGCCGTCTTGCTCCCTCACTGTTGGGAGAGGCACAATCTCGATATTCAGGTTGAGGTCTCTCACCAGCTTTCTCACTACCAGAGCCTGCTGATAGTCCTTTTCCCCAAAGTAGGTCCTGTCAGGAGATACGATGTTAAATAGTTTAGCCAGGATGGTTGTGACCCCTCTGAAATGTCCGGGACGCGATTCTCCCTCCAGGATGGAGGTGAGGTGTCCTTCCACCTCAACAAAGGTGGAGTACCCACCTGGGTATATCTCTTCCACAGAAGGAGCAAAGATTACATCCACACCCTCGGCTTCAGCAAGCTTCATGTCCCACTCCAGATTCCGGGGGTAACTTTTGAAATCTCCCCCGGGCTCGAATTGAGTGGGATTAACAAAAATACTTACCACCAAGACATCAGACTCTTCCCTGCCCTTTTTTATCAAAGAAAGGTGACCTTCATGCAGGTGCCCCATGGTGGGGACAAAACCGACAATCTTTCCCTCCTGTATCCGCTTTATATAACTCCTCATTGTCTGAATGTCTTTTATCAACTCCACGCCGGCTTCCCTCTTCTTCCCTTTAACCTAGCGTCTCTCGCCATCTTTTGTCTTAGTCTTCCTCACTTCTGGCGCCAGCCTGAGGGTAGATCCGCTGTTCAGGCGAGGTATGCCCCTACCTTTATGGACAAACCTTTCATTCGATCAAAATTCCCTCAAGTGTCGTCCAGAATCCGGGAAAAGACGTATCAATGCAGTCCGAACCTCGAATCTTGGTCCTGCCTTCGGCGCAAAGACCTGCCATAGTCAGGGCCATGGCCATTCGATGATCATTGTAGCTCTGGCACTCCGCTCCCTTGAGGTATCCTCTCCCTTTGATAATCATCCCGTCTTCCCTCTCCTCAACTTCTGCTCCCATCCTCCTTAGCTCAGTAGTTATAGCCCTAATTCGGTCTGTCTCCTTGACCCGAAGTTCCCTGGCATCCTTAATTATGGTCTGTCCTTCAGCGAAACAGCTTACCACGGCCACTATGGGCATCTCATCAATGAGGCGAGGAATCATGTCTCCTTCAATGGTGGTTCCTTCTAGGGATCTTCTCCCTCGTACTTCAATCTCTCCATATTCCTCCCCTGACCTTTTCCCTTCAAGGTGAACTTCGATATCAGCCCCCATTTGACGAAGAGCATCAATGAATCCCATTCGGGTGGGGTTGAGTCCGACGCTCAAGACTCTCAGGTGAGATCCCTCCAGGATGGCAGCTCCTCCTATGAAGAAAGCCGCCGAGGAGACGTCTCCCGGTACCGAGATTTCTCTCCCAGGAAAAGAGGTTAATTTTTTGACCCGCACTGTAAGATCGTCTCGTTCAATAGGCAAGCCCAAAAATTTAAGCATTCGCTCGGTATGATCCCGAGATTGGTAAGGTTCCGTGATACAGGTCTCTCCCTCGGCATAAAGTCCAGCCAAAATAAGAGAGGATTTCACCTGGGCGGAGGGAATAGGCAAGGAGTAGCGTATCCCCTCTAAGGGGGACCCCAATATGCTCAAAGGAGGAAAATGCCCTCTCTTTCTTCCCCAGATCTTTGCTCCCATCATGGTGAGTGGTTCCGTCACCCTGGACATGGGTCTTTCTCTTAAGAATCTATCCCCGGATAACACACTGTAGAAGTTCTGGCCAGCCAAAAGGCCTGCAAGAAGTCTCATGGTGGTAGCTGAATTTCCGCATCCGAGAACATCTCCAGGTTCTTCTAAGCCATGAATCCCTCTCCCCTGGACAAAAAGGTCTTCTCCTTCTTCTATGACGACTCCCATTCTCTTAATTATCTTTTGGGTAGCTAAACAGTCCAGTCCTCTCCCCATCCCCTTAATAACTGAGCCTCCTTTGGCAAGGGAACTCAGTATGAGAGCCCTGTGGGTAATGGATTTGTCTCCGGGGACATTTATTTTTCCCCTAAGGTGACGGGCAGGATTAACCTGGATAGATTTTGCCCTCATCTCTCAGGATTCCCTTCCCAAAGCCGTGGCCACGGCTTTGATCTCTTGCATAAGATGACGAAAATCCTGTGGTGGTAAGGCTTGGAGGCCATCCGACAGAGCCTCTTCCGGTCTGGGGTGAACTTCCACTATAAGGCCATCACTCCCTGCTGCTATGGCTGCCCGGGACATAGGAACTACCAGGTCCCTCATGCCTGTGCCGTGACTGGGATCCACCAGCACCGGAAGATGGGTGAGTTTCTTGATGAGAGGAATTGCGGAGAGATCCAGAGTGAATCGGGTGCTATCTTCAAAGGTTCTTATTCCTCTCTCGCAAAGGATAAGATTATAATTGCCACCGGACAAGATATACTCTGCCGACATTAGTAATTCTTTGACTGTGGAGGCTATCCCTCTTTTCAGTAGAACTGGGCACTTGCCTCGCCCTACTTCCCTCAAGAGATCAAAGTTTTGCATGTTGCGGGCTCCGATTTGAATAATGTGGGCGTATTCTGACACCACCTCCACCTGCCTGGGATCCATTGCTTCCGTAACTACTGGAAGTCCCGTGATCCTGCTAACTTCAGCCAGGAGTTTCAACCCTTCTTTTCCTAAACCCTGGAAAGAGTAAGGAGAAGTGCGGGGCTTAAATGCGCCTCCCCTCAAGACTTTTGCACCTGCTCCCTTCACCTCTTTAGCCACCTCCAGAATGAGGTCTCTATTTTCCACAGCACACGGCCCTGCCATAACCACCACTTTCTTTCCTCCGATCTCGACCCCTCCTACTTTGAATTTTGTATTCTCCTTCTTGAACTCCCGGCTCACTAACTTGTAAGGTCTTGAGATGGGAACAACGGACT
Organism: Candidatus Aerophobota bacterium; assembly: GCA_030602105.1. Taxonomy (GTDB): domain Bacteria; phylum Aerophobota; class Aerophobia; order Aerophobales; family AE-B3A; genus SOJT01. The sequence continues at coordinate 4,204 of JAUWAK010000026.1, forward strand.
CCACAATAAACATAGCCTCAAAGACACTCCGGTAGCGTATAGGATTCTCACCGATGACTCCAATGATGGTCCTTTTGGCTCCTTTTGAGATATGAGGGGCAAAACCTAGCTCTTTGATTTTTTCTACAACGTGCTCAATTCCCTTTTGTGTGGTGTCAGGTTTCAAGGTGATTATCATTTCTTCTCTCCTTTGTCTTGTCTCATCTCATCTTATCTTTATTCTCCTCGGGGATAGGACCCCAGAACCTTGAGGAAAAAACAGCTTTCCTCAAGCTCCGCCAGAGCCTTTTTTACCTTTTCTTCATCCTTGTGGCCGAAAAAATCCAGGAAAAACACGTATTCCCAGGCTCGTCTTTTGGTAGGGCGGGATTCGATTTTTGTCAAATTGATTCCGTGTTTAATAAAGGGAGCCAGCATCTCATGAAGAGCCCCCACTCTATCCTTGATGGAGAAAAGAACAGAAGTCTTATCCTGCCCGCTTGACTCCTTATTGTATTCCCGCCCAATAACCAAAAACCGGGTGAAGTTGTGGGGGCTGTCCTCAATGTGGGATGCGATAATGTTAAGACCATATAGGGAGGCGGCTACATCAGAGGCAATAGCAGCGAAAGTAAAATCTTTTGCAGCCATCTGGGCAGCCTTGGCTGTGCTCTCCACTTCCCCCAATCTCACCGTAGGAACATTCTGTTCCAACCACCCTCGACACTGAGCTAGGGCCTGGGGGTGGGAATAGATCTTTTCAACCTTCTCCAAAGTGCCTCTGCCTAGAAGATGATGAGAAATCTCCAAAATGATCTCGGCACATATTCTGAGGTCCGAGTCCAGGAACATATCCAGGGTATGGGTAACTACTCCCTCGGTAGAGTTCTCCACCGGCACCACTCCAAACTCTACCTGCCTTTTTTCTACTATGGAGAAGATTTCACCGATGCTTTTTGCCGGAATAAGCTCAGCTCCTTTGCCAAAACTCTTGAGGGCCGCAAGATGAGTAAAGGTCGCCGGAGAGCCGAAATAGACTACCTTAGGTTCACTTTGAAGGCTAAGGGAAGTCTTGAGGATGAGCTGCACAATCTCTATCAAAGCCTCGTTAGGAAGGGGACCCTGGTTATACTGGACTAATCCTTTCAGAATCTTCTTTTCTCGGGCTGGAGAATAGAAGGGCTCCTTTCTCTTTCTTTTGGCTTCAGCAATTCCAAGAACCTTTCTCATCCTCTCATTAAGGAGGTCCACCAGTTTCGAATCAATTTCATCAATCTCACGACGCAGGTTTTCCAGCTTCATTTTTGCGGTGCTCCTTGATAATATTGACGGCTGCCTCCAGGGCCAAAAGATAACTCTGGGACCCGAATCCTACTATGAGACCTACACAAACCCCAGCGGTTAAGGACCTGTGTCGAAAGGTCTCTCTCTCATAAACATTGGACAAGTGAACCTCTATAGTGGGAATCTGGACGGCCAGGATGGCATCTCTAATGGCCACACTGGTGTGAGTATAAGCGGCGGGATTGACGATGATAGCATCAGCCCAATCTTTAGACTTTCCTATCAGGGAAACAATGTCGCCTTCATGATTTGACTGGCTGATTCTTACCTGAACACCCAGGTCTTTTGCCCTTTCCCTGATGAGCTCGTTCAATCTGGAAAGACTCGCCTTTCCGTAAATAGCCCTTTCCCGCATCCCTAGAAGGTCGATATTGGGTCCATGAATGACTAAAATGTGGCTCATTTTTCTACCCCCAGCTCTTTGATCGCCTCTCTTACCAAGGCGAGAGGGACCTTGTCGGTGAGAAAGACTTCCCCTATTCTTCTGGGCAAGACAAAACAAAGCTGTTTTTCCCTAATCTTCTTGTCCAAATGAAGAGCATCCCAGAGCTTGCCCTCATTCACTCCCTCCACCCGAGTGGGAAGACCTGCTCTCATCACCAGATTTTCCAGCCTAGTCAGCAAAGCCTTTCTAAAGAAACCCATCTTGTTGGCTATTCTCGCTGCTCCTATCATCCCCACGGCTACAGCTTGTCCATGGCTATATCTTCCGTATCCGGTGGCTGACTCGACGGCGTGGCCAATAGTGTGGCCAAAATTGAGAACCTGACGCTTTCCCCTCTTTTCCCTCTCGTCCTCCTGGACCACAGCGGCTTTGATTTGAACGCATCGGATAATGACGTATCTCAGAGAGTCAAGACTCAAAGTCTGAATTTCTTCCAGATTCTGCTCCAGATGAAGAAAAAGATCCTGGTCCTCTATTATTCCATATTTTATGATCTCAGCCAATCCCTCTCTTATCTGGATCCGGGGGAGAGTGGTTAGCAGCCCAAGGTCCATATAAACGAAGCGAGGTTGGTAAAAGGAACCCACCAGGTTCTTACCCTCAGGAAGATCCACTCCCACCTTTCCACCTATGCTCGCATCTACCTGTGCTAGAAGAGTGGTAGGTACATAAGTGAAGTTAATTCCCCTGGCATAGGTGGAAGCAACAAATCCAGCCAGATCTCCTATTACTCCTCCTCCCAGGGCAAGGATGGTTGAGTTTCGGTCTAGCTTCTTCTCAGCGCACTCCTTGTATAACTTGGCTGCCTGGGATAACGTCTTGTACTTCTCCCCGTCTGGGACTCTGGCCAAAGATACCTGGAAGGCTGCGCTCTCAAGAGCATCCTTGACTTTCTTCCCACAAAGGGAGGCGACGGGCCTTGAGGAAATAATTAGGACCTTTTCTCCCAGATCAAATTGCCCGGCTACCTCGCCCAGGCGAGCTACATCTCCTCCTATGTAAACAGGGTAGCTACGCTCTCCCAGGTCTACACGAACAACCTTCATCCTTCTTCCTCAAAAACTCCTGTATTCGCCTCGTCACCTCCTCTACGGCCAGGTTAGAGGTCTGTACAGAGAAATCGGCCTTCCCATAGTAAGGTTGTCTCATTCTCAGAAGCTCCTCAATTTTCCTTACTGGATCAGGTTCATTCAAAAGCGGACGATCCTGGATCCCTGTGGTCCTTTTGAGGATGGTCTCTGAATTAGCAGCAAGACAAATGATAAGACCGTTTCTCTTCAATGCCTTGATATTTTCATCTCTTAAGACCACTCCACCGCCGGTAGAGATGACATAGTTATCAAGATGGGAAACCTCTCTGACGATAGCAGCCTCGAGCCTGCGAAAGTAGGACTCCCCCTTTTCCTCGAATATATGGCAAATCTTGGACCCGTCCCTTTCTTCAATAAGATCATCGGTATCAAGGTACTCCATTCGTAACTTCTTGGCCAACCGCCTACCTACGGCACTTTTCCCGGTCCCCATAAAACCCGTTATGATAATGTTCATCTTGCCTGTTTTTTGGCTACATAGTCTATGTAGCTCTCGTAATTCCTCCTTACTTCACCTATACTGTCCCCGCCAAACTTCTCCCGCACCTCCCGAGCGACCTCAAAAGCCATCACCGCCTCCGCGATAACGGCTGCCGCAGGAACAGCACAAATGTCCGCTCTTTCCCGAGCCCCCTTCACCTCTTTCTTGGTGATGAGATCCACCGAGCGAAGGGGTCGAGCCAGAGTAGAAATAGGCTTCATAGCTGCTCTCATAATGAGGGCTTCTCCATTTGTCATTCCTCCTTCAATGCCCCCGGCCCTGTTGGTCTTGCGGAAGAAACGGCTTCCTTTCCTGTCATAGAATATCTCATCCTGAACCTGGGACCCCCATCTTTCTGCCGAGGTAAAACCGAGTCCTATTTCCACTCCTACTATGGCCGGGATGCTCATCATAGCTTGAGCTAGCCTCGCATCCAATTTGACATCCCATTGGGTATAGCTGCCCAGTCCTATGGGTAGATTGGTAGCATAAACCTCAAAGACCCCGCCCAGAGTATCACCCCTTGTCTTGGCCTGGTCAATAAGCTCCTTCATTTGTTCCCCTTTTTCCCTATCCAGACACCTGAGGGGCGAGGATTCAATTAAAGAATAGTCGTCTGGAGTGGGCTGCCACTCTTTCCTGTCCCTTACCCTGCCAATCTGAATAACACGGCTGTAGAAAACTATGCCGAATTCTCGAAGGAACTTTTTGCAGATGGCCCCCACTGCCACCCGGGCTGCCGTGTCCCGGGCACTTGCCCTCTCCAGTACATCTCTTGTGTCCTCAAAGTCATATTTGATGGCTCCGGCCAGATCTGCATGACCAGGTCGAGGCTCAGTCAGGGCAGGGGAATCAGTATTCTCCTCCACCGCCATAGTTATTTGCCATTTTGGCCACTCCATGTTGCTTATCATTAGAACAATGGGACTTGCCAAAGTTCTACCCCTGCGAACACCAGAAAGGATCTCGGCCCTGTCCTTTTCTATCTTCATTCTCTCTGAGCGACCATAGCCCATCTGTCGGCGTTTGAGGTCCCCATCAATATCACGGCAGGATAGGGAAAGGTCTGCTGGGATCCCTTCAAGAGTGGCGACGAGAGCCCTTCCGTGGGATTCCCCGCCGGTTGAATAACGTAACATTATGTCCTCCTTTTTTTCATCCCCAGCTCTTTTTCTGCCGTATCTCTCATCTTCTGGATGGGAGCTTTTCGATGAGTCCAGATTTCAAAAGAAAGAGCTGCCTGACGGATGAGCATCCCCAATCCTCCCAGGCAGGGTAGGCCTCGCTGCTCGGCTGCTTCCAGAAGCTCTGTTTTTCTGTTATACACTATATCATGAATAAAGGTACCCGGAGAAAATAGATCCAGATTGATTAACAAATCCCCCTCCGGATTGAGCCCCACCGAGGTAGCATTGACAAAGAGGTTGATTTCTCTTAGCCTCGCTTCGAGGTTCCTTTTGCCAAACTCCAGGAAGTCTATGGGACACCTGTTCTTGAAAATCCTTTTTAGATGATGGACTAATTCTTCACCTCTTCTTTGTGTACGGTTAACAATGGTAAGAGAAGCGATTCCTTCCTGGATCAGGACAGATGAGATGGCTCGTGCAGCCCCCCCGGCTCCCAGAAGCATCACCCTTTTCCCGTTAGGATTGAGTTCTCCTTCCCCTTCAAGAGAATCAATGAAACCTTGACCATCGGTATTGTAGCCAATGAGCTTACCTTTTCTGTTAAGTACAGTATTTACTGCTCCCATCATCCGGGCATCAGGGGCTACCTCATCCAGGTAGGCCATGATCCGTTCCTTATGAGGAATGGTCACGTTGACCCCCACCATATTCAGAGATCTTATTGCCCGTACTGCCACCTCCAGATTCTTGGACTGGACCCAGAAGGGAAGGTAGACAAAATCAAGTGCTAACTCATCAAAGGCAGCGTTATGAAGATGTGGAGAAAGGGAGTGAGCCAGAGGATAGCCGAATATCCCCACTATTTTTGTTTTCCCATCAATCTTCATTCCGTAACTTACCCTCCCGGGAAACAATGAAATATTCTATCACAAGCGAGGGCACTGTCAAAATTTGGAGTAACACAAGAATTTGATAAATTCAACGGGATGTGATATATTGAGACGTTAGGATTGTTCGAATTCTGATGATGGAACAAACGGCGCAAAGTTTGCCTTGAATATCTTGATCTTAGCCCGAACAGGCAAGGAAAGCTGAAGTGGAAGTTAAGGTTGGATTTATTGGAGCAGGTAAGATTGCGCACCGCCACATGGAGAAGCTTGCCAGGATCGAAGATGCAAGACTTACCAGTTTCTGTGACATTGAGGAGGCCAGGAGCCGGGAAGCGGTGAGGAAATATGGAGGCAGGTATTACACGAAGTACCGCCAGATGCTGGAGAAAGAGGACCTGGATGCGGTATACGTTTGCCTTCCACCTTTTGCGCACACGGATCAGGAGATTCTGGCTGCCGAGGCAGGGATAAACGTATTCGTTGAGAAGCCCATTGCTCTGGACTTAGGAAAGGTTCACCAGATAAAGGAAGTTGTGGAGAAGAACGGTATTATTACCAGTGTGGGTTACCTTTATAGGTATGCCGATATTGTTAACAGGGCCAAAGAAATCCTGAGCAGGAAAAAGGTTGCCTTGTTCTTAGGGTACTATTTCTGCCCCATTCCCTCTCTTCATTGGTGGGGAGCCAGACACCGATCCGGAGGACAAATAGTAGAACAGACTACCCATATCTTTGATCTGGCCCGATACTTGGTGGGAGAGGTGGACCAGATTTATGGACAGAGGATTGGAGGCTTGAGGGACGAGAAAAATGAAAACTCTGACATCGATGATGCCTCTTGCGTCACTCTTCGCTTTCGAAATGGGGCCATAGGGAACATCAGTTCCAGCTGCCTTCTTTCCCATGGACGGGACTGGGGAGCTGATCTCATCACCCCTGACATGAGAATCCAGCTTCATCTTTCCTCTCATCTTCTTAGGATCTCCAATGGAAGGAGGGAGGAGATGAGAATGCAAATTGATCCTTACGAGTTGGAAGACAAAGCTTTCATTGAGGCTGTTAAGGAAGGGAATCCTGGCAAGATAAGATCTTCCTACGGCGACGCTCTGAAAACTCTGGAGCTTACCTTAGCTGCCAATTCTGCCCTGGATAAAGGAACAATAGTCACCCTTTGAACTTTTCTGACAAAGCCTAGAGCTATCCGGGGTATTTCGCTTAAGAGTCTTCCTACCGCTTCCCTGAGTTTTCCTATTGTTTCTCTGCCTCGAGTAGTTCAAACTTACGCTCGATGCAGGTAGGACAATCCTTCCTGCGTTTGATCGTTATTCTTCTAAAGATTCCTGGCCAAAGATCGATATAGACTAAGTCGGGATTAAGATTCTCATCTCCCACCAGTATTTTTAGCGCTTCTGTTGTTTGCCAGGAAGCGATGGTAATGGGAGCAGCATTTACCATGGGTATGGTTCCCAGCTCAGGGAAAGAGGGGAATTCGCCAAAGACACAGGTAAGACAGGGGGTTTTCTCAGGAATCACGGTCATGCTCATCCCTGTGGATCCGAAGACGCCACCGTAAATCCAGGGAATTTTGTTTTTTATACAGGCCTCATTGATCAACAACCGGGTTTTCATATTATCCGTTCCATCCAGAACCAGATGGCCTCCCTCTATCAGATTCTCAATATTCTTGGGTTCTGCCTCGCACACCTCGGCTTCCAGCTGAATGGAGGAGTTGATTCTTCTTAGCTTTTCCACGGCCACCCTGGCCTTAGGCAACTTCTTCTTCACATCTTCCTCGTCAAAGAGAATTTGGCGCTGTAGGTCTGGAAGCTCGACAATGTCCTTATCTACAATCCTGATTCTTCCTACCCCAGCTCTGGCTAGATTGTTGGCGATGGTACAACCCAAGCCTCCGCATCCAATAAGGATTATGGAGCTTTCCAGAAGTCTTTTTTGCCCCCTCTCACCGATACCGGCAAAAAGCATCTGTCGAGAATACCGCTCCAGATTCATTCTACTGTGTCTCTAACCTCCGGCTGCAAAGAACGGGAGAATCTCCAGCTCATCCGCCTTTTTTAAGGTGCAGTTATATTTTGTCCGGATGAGCAGTTCAGAATTCAACATTACCATGACTCTTTGAGGATCGAGTGAGAGGGACTGGATCATATCTTCCACTGTTTTTCCCTGCTTCACCATCTTTTTGTTACCATTAAGTACAATCTCTATGCTCAACACTATTTCCTGCATTTTGAACGTCTATCTTTCTTGTTTGTTCAAATCCTCTTCAGTTGATATGAAAGGATTCCAAGCTTATTTTTTCAGTTCCTTCATGATGAGCTGCGCCACCTTTCTTCCAGAAAGGAGCATCCCTCCAAAAATAGGACCCATGCGGGGTCCGCCAAAAACAGCATTGGCTGCCATTCCTGCAGCATATAGGCCGGGAAAGGCCTCTTTTGTGTTTTCCAATATTGCTTCTTCTCCTTTCTCTGCCCACATAGGTCCTTCCCCCACTATCTTACCACTCGAGGTAGCTAGTCTAACCCGACCTTTCTTCTCCAGCTTCCTGATTACCTCCGAGTCATGTCCAGTAGCATCTATGCCCGTTCTAAATCGTATGCCTATAGGATCAACATGTAGATTAGCTAGCTGTACTGCTCCCCAATTGATAACAAAGCCATTAACTCTTCCTTCTTGAACCATCACATCTTCTACCCCAATCAGATTGAATATTTTTGCCCCGGCTCTAATGGCTCTGTAGGTCAGAGCAGAAACGGCCTCCAGAGAAGAGGCTACGTAGTAGCCCCTCTCATATTCCTGGTGCTTGATCTCCATCTCCTCCAGAATTTTTCGAGCCGGCTCCTGGACCACAATTCTGTTGAACATTATCCCCCCTCCGGGCATGCCTCCACCGACTCGAAGGCTTTTCTCAAAAATTGCGGTCTTCACTCCCCCTTGAGCCAGGTAGAAGCCGGCAGTTAGGCCGGCGGGACCGGCTCCGGCAATGGCAACCTCAAGATCTAGTGACCCTATCAGATCTTTGCTAAATGTCTCTATGATGGCTCTAGAGATTATGATCTCGTCCAGCTTCATTTTAACCCCC
>JAUWAK010000084.1 GCA_030602105.1 Candidatus Aerophobota bacterium
AAGAGCTCTGGTCTTTGGCAAAATGGCTTTTTGCTGCAATTCATTACGGCCTCGCCCGGAGCCTCCCGGGCAGGCCCCTCCCGTCTCTGTCATTTCCCGGAAGTCCAGGTGCCTTTTTGTGATTGACGTAATCCACTGGACAAATTGGCGAATAAAGCGAATCAGTTCTACTTTATTTCATAAACTCCTTGGTGTCAAAATCGTGCCGAGATCTCTCTTGACAACCAACCGCAAATTGTGTGTAATTGTCAGTAAGTTACCCTTTGGACATCGGGTGAAAATCAAAAATCCAAGGAGAACGGCAATGGATATGGAAATTACTTTCCCGGGAGGCAAGAAGGTAAATGCCATCTATAAGGGTTTTACTATTAAAACTGATCAGCCTGAACACAGTGGAGGTGAGGGTTTAGCTCCCGCACCTTTCGACCTATTTCTAGTTTCTATCGGCACCTGCGCTGGCATTTACGTCCTATCCTTTTGCCAGGCACGCAACATTCCTGTGGAGGGAGTAAGACTTATTCAATGTACCGAGAGCAACCCAGAAACCAAGATGATTGACAGGATTACAATAGAGATCCAACTTCCTCCTGGGTTTCCAGAGAAATACGGAAAAGCTTTGGTAAGATCTGCTGAGTTTTGCGCCGTCAAAAAGCACATTCATAATCCACCGGCGTTTGATATATACACGACTCGAGATAGGGGGCGCTAACCAGGGGGTGAAGTAGAAAGTTTTGATGCCCCGGGGACTCAAAGGAGGATTGCATGCCTTTCTGGAGAAAAAGGACAGAGCTGGAACCCAAAGACATTGAACAGATCATAAACGAGTACTCCGCAGTGGTAAAAGATACCATTGGCAGGTATCTACCCCGAAGAGCAAGAAGAGCTATGAGCAGAGGAAAGAGTGGGCTAGGCCTCTCACCTGGCAAGAAGAATGAGGAAATTGCACAAATTAGAAAGATGGGAATGGGGGCCTGGCTGGATCAGACCACCCAGGATACCTTGAAAGAGCTATCTCCTATTCTCATGGATTCACCTTCCCTGGAATCTGAGCTAATGACTAAGCTCAAGGAGCTTAAGAAAAAGTGGAACCTTAGGGGCTAAGGAGTTCTCTTTTGAGCCACTGGCTTTCTCCACAGTTCCTCTTACCTTAGAAAGATCGCTACTCCATATTATTGGGAAGCGGGGCTGATTTAGTGGTGATTGCTGAGTACCTCAACCAATCTTACCTACACAGGATCCCCCTGTATCTTAGCGGACAAAATACCTGAGGAGGGGCTTGACATTTTATTTTTTTGTGCTATTTATTTAGACTAACTAAATAAATTGGAGCAGCGGTATGATAGGTGAGGAGATAAGGCTTCTGACGGTTATTAAGACGGTCCTGGAAGAGGTGACATGGTCAGCTATTTCTTCCCTTCGGGACAGGCCCACCTTTTCCGTTGTTCGAACGCTCTCCTATCTGTCGTACCATCAAGGCTGCCGTATGGGAGAGTTAGCTGGGGGTCTTTCCATTACCTGTCCTTCGGCAACCAACATGGTAGATGTACTGGCAGAAAAAGGGTGGGCGGTCAAGCTGAAAAACAGCTCTGACGGACGCAGTGTTGAAATTCATCTTACCAGAACAGGCAAAGATTTGATTCGGGATCTGGAGAAAGAGAGGTTGAAAAGGTTCAATGATCTTATCTCTCGTATGGAGGAGGAAGAAAGAGAGTTTTTGGTGCGTGGTATCCGCTCCTTCATCCGGGCAGCAAGACTGGACGAAGAAAGGGAAGATCTCGTCTCTTTTTTCAGAGGAAAAGGCCTATGAGTAGGATAGGTCAAGCAAAGAAATTCCTGAATGAATGAAAGGAGAAAAAATGTTTGAAAAATTGTCTGATAAAACAAGAAAAATCCTTCTTCTTGCGCAGCAAAAAGCGGGAAGATCGGGATATTCACATATCAGCAGTGGGCACCTGCTTCTGGCTCTTCTTGAAGATGCTGATCTATCCAGAGTTTTCGAGAGTTCGGGAGCGGACATACAAATTCTTCAAAGAACTCTGGAGGCTGATCCAGCTCAGGGAGAGGGAAGGTCTCTGTTTGACGAGACCCCCCTCACTCTCGAAGCCAGAAAAGTCTTTGAAATAGCTGCTCTAGAAGCCAAGAGGGGAGAAAGAAACTACATAGGTGCAGCTGATATTCTCATGGGGTTGGTTCAGGTACCGGGAGCTGCGTCACGTGCCCTGGCTGCATCAGGCTTAGATCCTAACTCCTTGAGGGAAGAGGTTTCGACTATGGAAGATGGCGATCCCCAGGGCTCTTCGAAGTCTACCAGAACCCCAGCCCTGGATAAGCTTAGTCGAGATCTTACCAAGCTCGCTCGAGAAGGAAAGCTCGACCCCGTAATTGGAAGAGAGAGAGAAGCTGAGAGAATGATTCACATTCTATCTCGCAAGACCAAGAACAATCCGGTCCTGATCGGTGAGGCAGGAGTGGGAAAAACTGCCGTGGTGGAGGGTTTAGCTCAAAAGATTGTGCAGGGACAAGTTCCAGATAATCTCAAAGGGAAAAGGCTTCTCGCTCTTTCTCTGGGGGGAGCAGTAGCGGGAACCAAGTACCGGGGCGAATTTGAAAAGAGAATCCAGAAAGTTATCTCGGAGGTAACATCTTGCGGGGACGTAATTCTCTTTCTGGACGAGCTTCACACCCTGGTGGGAGCAGGAGCAGCTGAGGGAGCTATTGACGCTTCGAATATTCTCAAGCCCGTTCTAGCTAAAGGCGAAATTCAATGTATCGGAGCGACTACTCTGGATGAGTACCGAAAGTATGTGGAGAAGGACAAAGCTCTGGAAAGAAGATTTCAGCCAGTTACTGTAGGAGAGCCAACAGTGGAGGAGACAGTCGAAATTCTGGAGGGCTTGAGACCAAGATATGAGGAGTACCATGGGGTAAAAATAACCCGAGAAGCTATCGAGGCAGCAGCAAGGCTTTCAGACCGCTATATCCAGGAAAGGTTCCTTCCCGATAAGGCCATTGACGTCATGGACGAGGCAGGAGCCAGGGCTAGAATTGGGAAAACTTCGACCTCCCTGAATACGGACAGGATAAAAGAGGAACTGGAAAGGATAAAAGGGGAAAAACAGAAGGCCGTGGACAATGAGGAATTTGAGAAAGCAGCGACTTTGAAGGAACGGGAAGGCAAGCTCGAAGAGAAGATGAAAATGAGTCCAGACAAAAAAGGGTCCACTCCCAAGGTAAGTCCGGAAGATGTAGCTTACATTGTTTCTAGCTGGACTGGTATCCCGGTGACTGAGATGACCAGAACCGAAACCTCTAAACTTCTTAATATGGAGAGGGAACTACACAGAAGGATAGTGGGGCAGAATGAGGCCGTTAGGATTATCTCTCAGTCCATTCGAAGGGCCAGAGCAGGAGTCAAGAACATGAAGAGACCCATTGGCTGCTTCATGTTTCTCGGTCCTACCGGGGTGGGAAAGACACAACTGGCAAGATCGCTGGCTCAGTTTCTCTTTGGAAATGAGGAGGCCATAGTTAGACTGGATATGTCGGAGTATATGGAAAGGTTTAGTGTTTCCCGTCTTACCGGCGCTCCTCCGGGATATGTTGGATACCAGGAAGGGGGGGAGCTCACAGAAAAGATTAGGAGAAATCCCTATTCGGTTGTGCTGTTGGACGAGATAGAAAAAGCCCATCCTGACGTATTCAATGTATTGCTGCAGATGATGGAAGACGGCAGGCTATCTGACAACCTGGGTCATACGGTAGATTTTCGGAATACCATCCTCATTATGACTTCTAACCTGGGAGCCAGAGAGATCACGGCGGACTCCAAGCTGGGGTTTTCTCCAAGGGAAAAAGAAGCTCTTTCTTATGAAGAGATAAGAGAAAGTGTCACCTCCGCCCTCAAAAGACATTTCCGTCCGGAGTTTTTGAACCGCCTCGACGAAGTAATCGTGTTCCGCTCATTGACCAGAGATGATATGGTCGAAATCGTGGATATAATGATAGAAGAGGAGACCAGGACCCTTGCTGAGAGCGGAATAAACTTTGAGATAACTGATAAGGCAAAAAGGCGAATCGCTGAGGAAGGATATGACCCTGACTTTGGGGCTCGTCCCTTAAGACGCGCCATTCAGAGGCTCATTGAGAACCCGTTATCCGAGGAAATCCTTCGAGGAACCCTCAAACGGGGAGATAGAGTGGTGGCTGATCTTAAAGATAACTCTATTGTCTTTGTCAAAAAGGAGAAAGCGCACCCTGCAACTGCCCTAGCCTAGGGGGTGCTGCCTCCTCTTAATAGAATTTCGTGGAATTTCGCCGGGGAATGTCAAGGTCCCCGGCGAGTATTTTGATCCTTTTCAGGATAGGTCATTTTCACTCAGTCCAAAGTAATGGCCTATCTCATGGATTATCACTTCTCTAACCGCTCTTTTGATATCCTGGCGGGTTCTACACATAGATTCGATCGGTTTCTGATATAGAACTATTTTATCTGGTAGAACCGCACTGTAGTATATGCCCCTCTTTGGGAAGGGAATACCTTGGTATAGGCCCAGGACAGAAGAGGGGGAGGACTGAGGCTCCACAAGAATTTCCACGTTCTGCATTTTTCTTCTGAACTCTTCAGGTATCCTCTCCAGTGCCTCAAGAACTAAGATTTCGAAGTCTTCCCTTTTCATTTTCGAGATTCCCCTGGGCGGGACTCAGCTATAGGGCGGCACCTTGCCCTCAAAAATCATAGAGCCTTTTTCAAGTCGCACAGCTGCCGCAGGTGCTTTTGTTCCTGCCCAATCAGCTCATCAAGTACTTTATGATGGTGTTCCGGTACCACCTTTTTCATTCCTTCATAGAAAAGAATGGAATCTTTTTCGAATCCCATACCCGTATCAACGGCTTCTTTGTCGCCGGTTATCCTTTTGGCTATCTCCTTGCCCTTATTCTTTTGGGTAAATACGTAATCACCGGCCAGGGCATTCATATATGCAAAATACTCTCCCGGGTATGACTCGGGCGGCTGGTATTTTTCTAGCTTGTCCAGTATCTTTTGAAATGTAACTATATGTTTTTCCTCCTCGCCCGCCAAATATTCGAATACCTCTCTCATCTTTCTGTTTTTTGATTGTCTGACCAATACGTCATAGAAGTCTTTACCATTTTTCTCAATCTCAATTCCCAATTGTACTATTTCACTTCCTGAGAATATATTGGCCATAG
>JAUWAK010000131.1 GCA_030602105.1 Candidatus Aerophobota bacterium
AGCCCAAAAAAACAGGGGAGTATGACCAGATAAGCAAAGAACTTAAGGATAGCACAAAGAAGATTATCCGGATTTTGGAAAAAAAGAGCTTCCAGGCTCTCAAAAGATTACAATGAGGTCCGTTTCTTTGTCAAAGTAGCCACCATCCAGGAGTACAGGTGACTATCTGGTTCTATCTTTTTGAAGTGATGAACCTGGAGGGAGCCTTGTCGAGCTCTTGGAAAACCCCGTTGTCCGCTAATCCTCCGCGCAAGATTTCTTCTACCTCCTCTCTGTCAGCCTCCATTATGTAAGGAATATTGGAAACCCGAGATGCCTCTGGGGTTAAGGCCACCAGGTCGCTGCGGGTAATAGTCTTCAGGTTGAACTTTCTGGCTCCTGCCATGAACTGCCTGAGGCCCACAGCTAGCCTGTCATAATAACTATACATCCCAATGGCTCCTGCAGGAATCTTCTCAAAATCCCTCCCGTATTTTTCCTTCAGATGATCGGTCATGATGAAGATGTGATCTAAGGAATCCCCGTATTTTTTCAGGCGAGAGGGAATTTTGCCTTTCTTTATTCTTTCGCCCACAGTGTTCCCTACCATAGCTGCCGCCATACTAGATCTGCCAAGGCAGGTGGCGCTTATATAGGGAGCTCCCAGAGCTAATGCTTTGAAGATATGATCCTCAAGGGAAAGACCTCCGGCCATAGCACAGGGGGGAACGAATGCGCCCATCTCCTTGAGGGTATTGAGATAATTGTACAGCAGACACTCGAGGTATACTGTGGGAATGCCCCACTCATTCATCATCCGCCAGGGGCTCATGCCAGTTCCCCCACCAGCTCCATCCACGGTCAAAAGGTCAATCCTGGCATTAGAAGCAAATTTCACTGCCCTGGCTAAATCTCGAGGTCGGTAGGCGCCGGTCTTCAGAGTCACATACTTTGCTCCTACTTCTCTGAGCTCTTCGACTTTTCTGTAGAATTCTTCTTCGTCCACCATGCCCAGACGCGAGTGCCTTTCGAACTCTCCGAAGACCCCCTCTTTAAATTCTTTCTGTACTTCAGGGTCCTGCGGGTTGGGAAAAACCAGATAGCCTCTATCATTGAGCTGAAGAGCCCTCTTTAGCGAAGGGAGTTTTACCTCTCCTCCTATATCTTTAGCTCCCTGTCCCCATTTTAGTTCAACAGCCCTGACTCCCAACTTTTCTATGGCGTATTCAGCCACCTTCAGGCGAGTGTCCTCTACGTTCATCTGGACTACTACCTCACCATAGCCCTCATCCCAATTCTTGAATATCTCAACCCTTCTTTTCATCTCCGGGGACCGAACTACTCTTCCATTCTTGATTTCGCCTTGAGGGTCCATAGCACATACATTTTCGCCTATCACGATTATGGCGCCACAGATGGCAGCTCCTATAGCCATGTTCTCCCAATGGACCCTGGCAATTTCTGTAGAACCCAGGGCACCGGTAAAGAAGGGAACTTTCAATTTGATTTTCTCTTTAGCACCTATTTCTAACGACAGATCTACATTAGGGAAAATAGCCTTATCTGAATCTGCCTCCACACCTTCTGCTCCTACACAACTTCCCTGAATGCTAAAATGGGAAAAGTCTATTGGGTATTCTTTAGCTGAGCCCGCGGTAACCTGCCCGAAGGGTTGAGGATAAAGCATCTCCCTCCCTCGAAGAGCGGACATGGCAATTTCACAGGTACCCGGACATCCATCCAGACACACCACGCACATTCCAGAACAGGGGCTGGATTCCGTTCTAGTTCTGGTTGAGGTTGCCGCGCTCGCATTGATCCTGCTGAAACTCATCTCTTGGTCCTCCTCACATTGTTATTTGTTTTTCCGGACTCTAATTACATGAAGTCATAGTCTCATTCTTCGCTTTGTAATAAAATATAGTCACAGATCTCCGCCTTTTCAATTATCGAGTTTTTCGGTTTATGATGATTGGAACATAAGAAATAGTCAGACCTTCAGTAAGTAAAAGTGAACACTTCCACTTAGTATAACAAAAAAAAATAGAGTGTCAAGTCCCTTCTTTTTAACTCCCTTGATTTGACCTGATTTGACTTGCCCCTGGGATTGCGAACGTCCCCTCTGGATATCTTTTTCCTCCTCGCCTTAAGAAGAATACAACCAGCATTAGCGCCTCCAGTGAGTCTTCTGCAGTACTATTAGAGTGTGGGTAGATTTTACCCCCGCTATACTCTCGATTTTTTCAAGTATTATTTGGTCAAGATCGCTGATATCGGGAACATCTATTTTAGCTATGACATCACTACCTCCATAGGTAGCAGCAGCCTCTATTACCCCATCGACTTTCCTCAAAGATTCGAGCACCTTCCGTGATCCTTTTCCTGGCACCTCCATCAAGACGTAGGCCAACATTCTCTCCTCCTTGGTGACAAGCTGATACGCTATTTTCGGAGGATATCCTCGTTTGTAATACTTAAAAACCGAGGCTATTATCTCGTGATCCCTCTTGCTGTACTCTCTTCTTGAAATTCTGTCTTTCTGTATTTTCCTGGGATGAATATAGCCCTTATTCTCCAGATAGTAGACCAAATCCTTTCCCAGTCCCGGAACCCGATTTAATATCTCTTTGAGCTGCATCTAGGTTAATGTGGAGAGTTCCACTTTACCTCGAAGAGCGATTTTGTCAATAAAGATAGAGACAGAATGGGATTGGACGGGAATTAGTCTTCCTACCTTCGCCAAACTAGGATATGGTTGTAGGCGAGGCGGGTTCCTTTGGTTTTCTTATCTTCTTCCAGTTCTGGTAAGCTCCCAAATCGATGATGGCATCGGTGGGACATTTTGTGGCACAGAGACCACATTCCTGGCAGTTCCTGTGGTCGATCTTGGCCAGATTGTTTTCCATCTCCACTGCGTCATAGGGACACACCTTAACGCAGAGCCCGCAACCGATGCATGCTTTTTTGCAGACTCTTCTGGCTTCTTTACCCCGATCCAGATTGCTGCAAGAGACGAAGTGCTCCTGATCGTCATCAATGGGAGCCAGGCTAATGAGATCCCGGGGACAGGCCGTCACACAGTTGCCGCATCCAGTGCAGTTCACCACATCAATGAGGGGGAGCCCCTCTTCCATATAGATAGCATCGAAGAGGCAGGCATCTTTACAGTCGCCAAAGCCAAAACATCCGTAGAAGCAAGCTAGTCCTGCTCCCCCAATCAGGTGAGCGGCCTGACAGGTCTGGATTCCTTGGTAGTTAGCGTCTTGTTTTCTTTCGCTAAATGCGCCTCCACACCGGACCCGGGCGTATTGACTGAGAGCTCCTTCGATTTC
>JAUWAK010000038.1 GCA_030602105.1 Candidatus Aerophobota bacterium
TCTTATCCCAGCCGTGCAGGGAGTAATATTCATCCAGCATACCATTAAGTTCTTTCTCGGAAGTGACTGCCTTGGAATCCGGTCTATCTGAACTGGGTTCGTTCATGATCCGCCACGGCAATGTATCATCTTTTCTGGAAGCACCTAGCCGCACGTTAAAACACTTTTCCAGGGTAACAACCCGGCGCCCGGCATTCATAGCATTTTCTTCTGAAATATCGTGGCCTGTAGCTGCTGAAAATAATGCGGCCATGATCTGAGGCGTAACTCCATATAAGGCCGTAGAAGTAAAAGCACAAAAGCCCAAACAGTCAGTGACTGCATAGCAGTCTTCATGCCATCGCACTATCTCCGCTCTCTTCTCCGTGAGATAAGGAGAAGCGTACTTTTCATCGCCCGTAATTTTCTTAATTAAGGCCCGAGCCTCGGGACTCAATCCAAATTCGGCGAGAGTCTCCGTGTGGAGGTGATCCGCCCCCCGTGGGTTTACTGCAAAAGCCAGTGCATATGCCTTGGCAGATCGGGTATCCACGCAAGAGTGTTCCAGCCCTTTGGCCTCAACAGCCCATTTATGGGTATCGCCTCCTACGTGCTCTGCGGCCCGCTTAACACCTTCAGCCAGAGTATTTCCAAATCCTTCACGCAGAGCGATCTTTTTCACCATTTCCACCACTGCCTGTCCATTCCCCCAACGAAGTCCCAAGCCATCCAGATCCTGCCGACTAAGAGCACCCTTCTCGTAGCATTCCATGGCCCACTGAATTACCGAACCGGTGGAAATAGTGTCCATGCCGTAGATATTGCAAAGTTCATTGGCCTTAATTACTGGTTCTGTCTCGAACACACCGCATCCGCTTCCCAGAGCAGCGAGACTTTCGTACTCCGGCCCCCCCGTATAACTTCCTGCAAAGGCACCTTTTTCCACCGTACTGTACCGATGGCATCCAATAACACAACCAAAGCAGGCCACTCGGCGTTTGAGGTATCCTGCTTCAACCAACCCCTGCCCAGAAAGTGGGTGAGCATCATCAACACAACTACGTTGAAAGTTGTAAGACGGCAAAGCCCGCATCTCGTTTACCGCATTAAGACTTCCTGCAGTACCATAGCGCGACAATCCTTCCACTCCCGATTCACTGAGAAGCTTTTCCCGTGCATGCAACGCAGTTTCGTGAAACTGTGTTGGCTTTGCTATGATCACACCTCCGCTACCACGCACAGCAATAGCCTTCAGGTTCTTCGAACCCATTACGGCACCGGCCCCCCCACGGCCAGCGGCATGATATACTGAAAACATTACCGCTGCAAATCGTACTAATTTCTCACCGGCAGGTCCAATAGCTGCGATTTGAACGTCTTCGTCGCCTAATTCTTTCTTGACGGATATATCAGTCTCACGAACATCCAATCCCCACATCCGAGAAGCATCGCGGATTTCCACCTTATTATCGTCTATCCAGAGGTATACAGGTTTCTCCGCCCGGTCATGAATAACCAAGTGGCCAAATCCAGCATATTTGAGTTCTGCCCCCCAGTGTCCGCCCACGTTTGTTTTCAAATATAAACCTGTAGCAGGACTTAAACACGTTACTGTAGTACGGCCTGAACTAGGGGCAGCAGTTCCTGAAAGCAAGCCTGCACCAAAGATTAATATGTTCTCCGGACCCAATGGGTCGACACCGGGTTTGACCAAGTCCCACAAAATGTGAACACCAATACCTCTACCCCCCAATAACTGTAGGAGATCATTCTTGGTTACGGGCTGCCTCCACGAAGTATTATTACTTAAGTCAACGTGTAGAATGTCTCCAGTAATCTGAGGCATAAGTTTTGACCTCCAGTAGGCTACTTGCTAATCCAAATTCAACGCTACAACCCGAGAACGCCGTTTTTCCTTTACTGAATGATGAGGAGGTTCATATTTTAGCGCCCCGGCGGGACAATACTTTACACATGCTGGGTCCCCGCCGCAAAGATCACACCGCATGGCAGTGCCTTTTTCGGGGTGCATATCTATGGCACCTAAAGGACATGCATTTGCACATTCCTTACATCCCCTACACGATTCCTCATTTACCTTGGCTGCTCCTGTAACAGGATCGTGAGTCATGGCTCCAACCGGACAAACCTCCTCGCAGATTGGACGTTCACAATATGTGCAGGTAACCGGCACGCTTAAACACTTATCCTCAAACTTAACCAACCTGATACGAGACAAACGAGGAGAATAGCTTCCTCCCTGTTCAAAAGAGCAAATCAGCTCGCACTGCCTGCATCCGGTACAAGCCTCCGGAATAACGTTGACTATCTTCTTAATCACCCCTGAACCCATTCCTGATTACCACCTCCAATATTAGTTTAGCACTGTCTCAATCCCGGCAGCTTTTCGGATAGCAGCCTGCAACTTACCAGCTTTTTCTACTTTCCCCACCAGTACAGCTCCCACCAGCTTTGCATCGTGATAAACCAGCTTACAATAGGAGCTTTTGTCCTGATTGACGTCCAAATCCCAATCTCTCTTAGCTGGAACCCTGGTTATGCCCATGGAAATAACGGGAAGACCAAAGATTTCCAAAGCATTGCGGGATAAGGAGCCTTCGTACATAACATCTTGTCCGGTCATGTTCATTCCTGCAATACGCCCCTGTGCTATAGCGTGAGGCCATATAGCCGAGACACAAAATTCTTGGCGGGACAATTCATAGGCTTCAACTACATCCCCCGCTGCGTACACATCAGGTATGTCAGTACGCATGTTGCTATCTACTTTGATGCCCCCCCGGATAGTTGGCAGTACCCTATCCAGAAATTCTCTGTTAGGTTGAACACCTTTGCATATCACAACTACCTGACAAGATATCTCCTGACCTCCACTGAGTACAACACCTTCAACACCTTTTGAAGTATGAACGACTTCAGTCACATCTTCACCTGTCCAGATTCTTATCCCATAAGACTGTATTTGCTCTTGTATTACAGCCGCAGCTTCATCATCTGCTACCCGCGATAGCACGTGAGAAGAACTAACTACCATTTCTGGAAAGTTTCCTCCCTCTCGCAAAGCACAAGCCAATTCAATTGCTAATGATCCCCCACCAACAATAACTATTTTAGCTCCCGACAAGGACTTCTGTCTGATGTATGAAGCATCCTCAATAGTGCGCAGCCCCATAATGTCTGGAGATTCTTTTTGCAGATGTTGGGGAATAACAGGCTTTCCTCCTGTTGCAACTAAAAGCTTTTCATAAGAAAGAACTCGCCCGTTATCCAGCTCAACCCTTTTTTGTTCAGGGTCAATATTTACTGCCGCTGCACCAAGGAGAAGGTTCACCTTTTTTTGTTTAAAAAAACTTTCGCCTGTCATATAAAGATTGTCTTTGGAAACGTGACCCCCAATATAGTGTGTAAGGAGTACTCTAGAATATGGGAGGTGATGCTCTAATGAAATCACGGTAATTTCACCATCAGAGTCATATTCTAGAATAGCCTGTATGGCTGAAAAACCCGCAGTGCCATTACCAATAATTAGATGTCTAGGCACGGTGTTTTATCTCTCTGTTTACGTACCTTGCAGCCCCTAGACTAAGTCCTTTTTGAAGCAGAGCTGCCCTTTCTCTTCTTTGAATTGCTGCTGCTCCATTATTATTTCTGGCTATCTGCACGGCTCCGGTAGGGCAAAAACTTGCGCATAAAGGCTTGTCCCACATACTACACCCATCGCACTTAAACGCTCTACTTTGGAGTGTACATTCTTTGTCCGAATGGCTACAAATTCGGATGGCTCCAAAAGGGCATTCCATCACACAGCTCCAGCAACCGACGCACTTCTGCTGGTCAATCTCTACTATCCCTCTCTCCATATCTACCTTAAACGCTCCGGCTACACATGCATCAGCACAAGGGGGGTTTTCGCAGTGGCGACAAATGTCAATTTGTACCTCTCCCTCGCACACTTTCACCCACAGAAGTGGGTCCGGTAGTTCAGGGAATTTCTGCTGACCACCGGTTTCTGTATTAAGAACCATATGAGCGAAAGAACAGGCAAGCTGACAAAGACTGCATCCATCACACTTTACTGTATCAACCTTAATTGATAGCAACTACTGACACCTTCTTCAAATCCACCTACCAGCTAGTCCTTAAGTTTTATGTTGCGGCAGCAACTTGGTTTCTACCCAATCCTGTCCAAAAATGGCTTGTATATTGGATCTTGGCTTAGTTCTCTTTTTCTGGAATGCCCCCCGGCCCTTATGAGGAGAGCTAATTCCGCTGCCCTTTTTCCAATATCCTGAGCCGACTTTACAGCTATACGAGCATCATAGTTGTTTTCGGTCAGTTGTTTTTCCAGTGCTTTAGGGTCAATGTTGTTAGACGTCCAACCCCCTGCACCTATGTAGGAATGCCACATATCTCCCGTCACAGGTATACACTGCATCACAAGAGTGTGATTAATCAGGTTTGTCAAGGTGTGTTCTTGTCCTGCACAAAGATGAACTCCTTGGACAACGTTCCCGACCACTTTTAGTAATTTGGGTAGCTTATCCTCTCCCGGGTCAAAAATCCCCCGATATCTACCAAAAAGAGTGTTCCCCAGCCGGTCAATAAAGCATTTTACCTGGCCCGGTATTCCCATGTGATAAACAGGTACAGAGTAAATAATCACGTCTGCTTTTAGCCATAGGTCGCGTAGTTCCTGGAAATCGTCCTTGATAGTACACTCGCCCTCTTGATCTGCACAGCGAAAACACGAGATACACGGCCCTATCTTTTTTCCCCGAATTGAGTAAGAAACACATTTCACGCTATCAGGGTCCACATTCCTAGCTTTTTCCAAAGCTTTGTCCAAAAGAAATTGGCTGTTGCCTTTTCTAGGACTTCCCGAGATGCCTAGCACCAGCAATTTGCTCATATCCCGACAATCTCTCCCTTTTAGAATCTGTGGCACCGGGGCTCCACGCATTGTGACCAACCAGGTCAGAAACGGCCTATAACGTCCATATTATGAAAATAGCCGCTTTTCGCTCCATTATATATTAAAAACCATATAGTACAAGAAACCCTCGTATTGCCAATTCACTGCTATCCATCTTATGTTCACATCTGTTATACATTGTTTTTGCTTTGAGTCGTTATTTGAAAGGCGTCCCGAAATCACCTATCCAGTTCATTTTGACCACTGAAATAGCCCGCTGAAAGATCAGTAGGGATGATCCAACAGCCGGAGAAGGGTGCATCCGTCCCTGAATGATAACGGCTACTCGCGAAAAGAGCACCGCAGTGATGCCTCACTTATGCCACAGATATCTATCATAGCATTTCTAGGGCTGATTTGGAATTGGCCCCTTCGTTTCATTGATAAATAACGAAATACATGCTATAGTACACCAAAACTAGGGAGGTTAGGATACCAAATCTCTATGAGTACGAGTTAGTTAGCATTCCGTGTCAAATCATTTAGTGAGAGGACCCTGAAATGGTCAAAGTAAGCCAGGAACACCTGGCCAGATGCCACCTATTTACCGGAGGAAGGAGATATCAAGCATGACGAATCGCATTTTATGGATTAACCCAATTGGATCCGATGATTTTGATCAGCCTATCAAAGAGTTTCTGGAAACCGGGAAAAGTGCGGACACAGAAATCAATGTGGTTTCTTTGACCAGGGGTCCCCTGCACCTTGAGTATCACTACTACGAAGCTCTGGTTCTGACCGATACCCTGCATCTGGTGAAACGATATGAGAAAGAGGGATACGACGGGGCAGTCATCGGCTGCTTTTATGATCCGGGCCTCAGAGAAGCCAGAGAAATCACAGACAAACTGGTGGTTACGGCTCCGGCAGAGGCCTCCATGCATATTGCTGCTACCTTAGGTCATAAGTTCTCCATCATCGTTGGCCGAAAAAAATGGATCCCCAAGATGAAGGAAAACGTGGTCAACTACGGGTTCAAAGACAGATTTGCCTCTTTCAAATCAGTGAATCTAGGCGTTTATGAATTTCAAAAGGATCCATCTGAGACCACTCGAAGGCTACAGGCAGCGGCGAGAGAGGCTGTGGAGAAGGATCTTGCGGAGGTGATTATTTTGGGATGCACTGCCCAGTTTGGATTTTTCCGGGAGCTGCAGAAAGACATTGGTGTGCCGGTAATCGACCCTATCCTGGCCGCTCTTAAATATGCGGAGCTCCTCATCCAGCTGAAAAAGAGATTCAACTGGGGCCACAGCAAAATCTATGGTTTTGAGGCACCACCCAGGGACGAAATCAGAAAATGGAAGCTGGAAGAACAGTATAGGACTAAAGGAATCTGGACTTAGAGGAGAGGTTGCATGGAGAGGAGAGTTAGAGTTGGTTTTGATGTCGGAGGAACCTTCACCGATGGGGTCGTAATGGGGGGTAGAGAAGTACTGGCTAAGGTCAAGTCACTCACCACCGAAGATGTCACCAGCGGAATCATTGATGCTCTGGACAGTCTTTTGGCTAGATCCCGGGTTTCGCCAAAAGACATAAGCATGGTCTCTCTGGGTACCACCCATACCACCAACGCCATCATTGAACGCCGAAATCTTAACCAGGTAGGGATTCTCCGTTTGGGAGCTCCGGCTACTACGGCCATTCCTCCACTCACCGGCTGGCCTCAGGACCTAAAGGAAGGTATTGGAGGAGTGAGAAACGTCTTTGTTGTCCGTGGGGGCTCCGAGTACGACGGCCAGGACATCGTTCCCCTTGACGAGAAGGCTATTGCTGAAGCCTGCCGCAAGATGAAGAACCGAATAAATTCGGTAGCCATTACTGGTGTTTTCTCCCCCATAATTGCCAAGCACGAGGAGCGAGCCGCGGCGACCGTAAGAAACATATTGGGGGATAAGATACCTATCACACTTTCCCACCGCATTGCTACTATCTCTCTTCTGGAGCGGGAAAATTCCACTATTCTTAATGCCTCGGTGATCAGCGTAATGCAGCGTGCGGTGGCTTCACTCCGGAAGGCGGCTAAGGACCGAGGTATCCAGGCTGATCTTTTTATTGTCCAGAACGACGGGACCGTAATGCTGGCGGATTATGCAGTCAGCTATCCTATTTTCACCATAGCTTCTGGTCCAGCTGCCAGCGTCAGGGGATCTGTGTATCTATCAGGAATAGAAAATGGAGTAGTGGTGGATATCGGCGGCACCTCAACTGATGTGGCCTACATCGTCAATGGCTTTCCCAGAGAGTCCTCTATCACCGTTAATATTGGTGGGGTAAAGACAAACATTCGATGTCCGGACCTTCTCTCCATAGCCCTGGGTGGGGGGACAATAGTTAAGAGCCATAACGACGAGGTTACCGGCCTTGGCCCTGAAAGCGTCGGCTATAACTTGGTGAGGCTCGGCCGCTCTTTTGGTGGCCCACTTACAACTGTACATGATATTGCAGTAGCAACGGGTAGACTCCGCGAGAAACTGGAGGTTTTCGAAACCGACTACCTTACCAATGAGGCCAGGGTCAAATCTCTTTCTCCCGGCCTGGTCCAGAATGCCCAGTTAGCTGTCAAAGAGATTCTGGAAGAGGCTATTGACAAGATGAAAACGACGGCGAAGGCTATTCCGGCTATCTTTATCGGCGGCGGGGCTCTTGTAGTTCCTACTGAAGATATAAAGGGAACCAGTGAAGTTCTCAGCCCGAAGCATTTCGAGGTGGGAGGGGCTATTGGGACTACCATTGCGGAGATTGGAGCTTATGCCGAGGGAGTGGTTGACCTGGAGCGGGAGGAGCGGCAAAGAGCTATTGAGAAGGTAACCGAACAAGCCAAGGACCATGCCGTTGCGGGCGGAGCTATTCGGGAAGCCATTGAAGTAGTAGACGTAGAAGAGACTCCCTTTACTTACATGCCGGGCAAGCGAGAAAAGATCCGAGTGCGAGTCAAGGGAAAGATCTTTCGTTAGGAACGGCAATGTCTGTAAGAGAAATTCTGAAGGAATGGGGAGCCAAAAACTTTCGGGTGATTGATAAAGAGGCAATCCGCCAGATCACTCTAGGAGCATCCATTTTGGCCACAGGGGGAGGTGGAGATCCTGAGATCGGACTACTCTGGACCTATAAAGTCCTGGATGAGGGTAAAGAGATAATTATGGTAGATCCTGCCGACATTCCTGATGACATTCTGGTGGCCGGCCCCGGTTGTCTGGGAGCAGCCCTCGTTCTAACAGAAAAGCCGCCTGGCAGTGAAGTTTTGAATCTGGCCATAGCCAAACTAGAAAACTATATGGGAAGAAAACTACAGGCAACCATACCCATAGAATGCGGCGGAGTGAATTCACCAGTAGCCTATGCTGCCGCCGGAGAATTTGGGGTACCGGTAGTCGATGTTGACGGGATGAACCGAGCCTTTCCTGAGCTGCAAATGACTTCCTGGGTCATTCACGGAGTTCACGCTTCGCCCACTGTATCTGTTGACGATCGAGGCAATGTCACGATTATTGACACTAAGGATAATGACCTCTTGGCCGAGAGCCTGGCCCGCAGAGCCGCTATGGCCTACGGTGGTATCTCCTGGATTGCCACCTATCCCATGAGCGGAAAGGAAGTAAAAGAAACGTCTATTATTAACTCCCAGAGTATTGCGTGGGCCATAGGTAAAGCTATTTACCAAGCCAGAATCAAGCATCTTGATCCTATCCGGGAGCTCCTCAAGAGCTTAGAAGTGGAGAGGAAAGTCAAGGGTTTCTCTGTTTTCAAAGGAAAGATCGTGGACATTAGCCGAGAGTTCGGTGGTGAGGCTACCAAAGGCTTTACCCTGGGCGAGATTACCATGGAGGGTATTGAGGAATACAGGGGATGTGTTGCCGCCTTAGATTTTCAGAATGAGTGGCTTAATCTGCGTATTGATGAAAAGATAAGATGTATGCCGCCAGATCTCATTGCTATCCTGGATCCGGAGACTGGGGAGCCCATCAGGACTGACGTAATGAAATACGGATACCGGGGGACAATTGTTCTCATTCCTGCCCATGAGCGGATGAGAACTCCGAGAGGAATCCAGGTCTTTGGCCCCCAGCATTTCGGTTATGATCTTGAGTACGTTAAAGTGGAGAAGCTAAATCGAAGCTAGAGAGGAAAGGTATGTTGAATGAAGTAAAACAGTTAATGCAGTCAAATCCTCACT
>JAUWAK010000107.1 GCA_030602105.1 Candidatus Aerophobota bacterium
ATAAGAAAGACAGAGTCTATGACGGGGGGAGGTGAGGCAGGTGAAGGCTAAATTAATGAAGGTTCTTTTTACCATCATGGCCCTTTTGTTGGCCGGTGGTGCAAACGCTCATTGGGGATTAGAGGTGATCCTGGTTCTACCTGAAGGATGGGGTTTTTTTGACAAGAATAGGGGATACCTTGGACAAGAAAGACACAGTCTATGACGGGGGGAGGTGAGGCAGGTGAAGGCTAAATTAATGAAGGTTCTTTTTACCATCATGGCGCTTCTATTGGCCGGTGGTGCAAACGCTCATTGGGTTTGAGAAGAGATCGTAGTACTACTCAATCTCCTGGCGTAGTGGCAAGAGATAGATGAGGGGTAGGGAACGTTCGTCACGCGAGGTTGAAACCGGACAGTTTACAAGTGGAACAATGTTGATTAAGATAAAAAGGGGGAGGGACTTAGTCAGTTTGCTTAAGTCCTCCCCCTACTGATTATAGAAGGGCACTTTTATGAGAACTCTTTCCAGGAGGTTATCCTTATACACGGCTACCGTCATTGGTGCTGGATGGCTGATTCTTATTTATTCGACCTGGAGTATCCCCCCAGGCTGGAGGGTGCTATGGGAGCTCCTCTTCTGGGGAGCTCTGGCTGTATTCATGGAGCTTTTTCCCATTGGCCTTCCTCGAGGTGGTGGCTATATAACCCTGGGCTTTCCCATCATCTATGCGGCCCTCCTTAGCTCGGGACCA
This sequence comes from Candidatus Aerophobota bacterium, assembly GCA_030602105.1. GTDB lineage: Bacteria > Aerophobota > Aerophobia > Aerophobales > AE-B3A > SOJT01. Next base: position 735 of record JAUWAK010000107.1, read on the forward strand.
GTGGTTGCTGGATGGGCGGCAGTTTGTGGAGCTGTCCTGGGAGTGGGACTGAGCAAAAGATTGGCCCTACGTAAGGTCTCTTTCAACGGCGCCCAGCTTGTCCTCTCCGTTTCAGCAGCCTGGATCATCTACCGGCAGATGGGTGGAGTTCTTATTACTGCTGGATCTCTTGCCCCTTTCCTGGCCGTAGTAGCTTCTGCTCTGGCCTATTTCCTGGTTAATACCTTTTCTGTATCCACCGCTATCGCTCTTGAGGAGAAAACTTCTCCTCTGGATATGTGGGTAGTCAACTTCAAATGGGCCGTTCCCAACTATCTAGCTCAGACTCCTATTGGGTTCCTTATGGCCCTGATATACGAGTGGGTAAACTGGTGGGCAGTTCTATTCTTCCTTTTTCCTCTATTTATTGCTTATTACGCCTACAGGCTCTATATGGAAATGCGAAGGCAGCATCTCAGTACTATCCAGGCTCTGGCTGCGGCGGTCGAGGCCAGGGATCCTTATACGGAAAAACACTCTGAGCGGATGGCGGATTATGCTGTGGCCACAGCACGGGAACTGGGGCATTCAATGAGTAGGGCAGAAGTTATGAGATACGCTGCCATCCTGCACGACATTGGAAAAATTGGCGTTGGTGATGAAATCCTTGGCAAACGGAGCAGGTTGACTCGAGAGGAATGGGCCAGGATAAGGAAACATCCAAGCGTGGGGAAAGATATACTCAGCCAGGTTGCTTCCTTAAAGAAAGCTTCCCAGCTGATTTACTCTCATCATGAAAGGTACAATGGTAAGGGTTATCCGGGAAAGCTCAAAGGCGAGGAAGTACCTATAGGGGCTAGAATTCTTGCCGTAATAGATGCCTACGATGCTATGACCTCGAAGCGGCCCTACCGTCCTGCCTACTCGCCTGAAAAAGCGATAAATGAGCTTAAGGAGAAAACGGGCACCCAGTTTGATGGCAAGGTAGTAGAGGCTTTCCTGAAAGTGCTAAACCGCCATGCTAGTTGATGTATTCTTTTTCTCTCTAGCAGTAGCACTAATTCGAAAGGGGAAACTAGGAAGACTGGCCGATCTTCCCCTGAAGAGAATAGAGCTCATAATCCTGGGATTTCTAATTCAGTTTAGTCTGGTTTTTTTCGGACAAAGGGATCTCCCTCTACTCGTAAAGTGGGGGGCTTATCTTCACATACTCTCCTATCTTCTTCTTCTAGTATCTATGTGGTATAACAGGCACATCGGGGTGATGAGGATTATCGCACTGGGAATCTTGATAAACTTCATAGTAATCTTAGCCAACGGCGGACAAATGCCAGTTTCTGTAGATGCTCTTCTCAAAGCTCATCTTGAGGATTTTTTGCCTCTTTTGGGAAGTAAAACCTATGTTATTCACACTATTTTGAAGGAAAACACTCAGCTTAAATTTTTGGCAGATGTAATACCCCTTCCTCCTCCTTATCCGAGACCCCGGGTCTTAAGCATAGGTGACATAATTATGGCCATAGGTCTTTTTATGCTCATTCAAAGGGGTATGGTGAGGAGGGCAAGCTAAGAACCCGCCATTCTTGACTTGGAATCTCGCATATATTAGAATAAGAGGCAAACCATGAGTGAAACGACCATATACTCTATGTTGAGAAGAATGAAGGAGAAAGGTGCCTCCGATCTACATATCGTACCGGGAGCTTCACCCACTCTTCGTGTAGATGGGGTTTTGGTGCCTTTAGAGGAAAAGAAATTAACGCCTGAGGAATCAAAGTCTCTCCTTTATTCTCTTATGGATGATGAAAAAGTGAGAGAGTTTGAGCAAAACAAAGAACTGGATTTTTCGTTGGGCACTCGTGAATTAGAATCTTCTTCCGACATCTCGGATGCGGGCAGGTTCAGGGTCAATGCCCATTTTCAACAAGGCTCCGTAGCTGCATCCATCAGAAGCATTCCTGATCAAATCCCTTCTCTGGCTGAGCTAAACCTTCCTCCTATTGTAGGAAAACTGGCACTGAGAGAAAAAGGTCTCATTCTGGCAACAGGGCCTACCGGTTGTGGCAAAACAACAACTCTGGCAGCCATGGTGCAGATAATCAATGAGCAAAGGGCAGTCCACATCATTGTTATAGAGGACCCCATCGAATACGTACATTCCCACAAAAGGGGCATAGTGGAGCAAAGGGAGGTGGGAAAGGATACTCTCAGTTTTGCCAGTTCTCTTAGATATTGTCTGCGCCAGGATCCTGACGTCATCTTGATTGGAGAAATGAGAGATCTGGAGACCATAGCCACTGCTGTTACTGCTGCTGAGACCGGACATTTAGTTCTAGCCACTCTACATACGCCTGATGCACCTCTAGCCATAGATAGAATCATTGATGTTTTTCCTCCGCATCAGCAGTATCAAATAAGGATGCAACTGTCCACTACCCTCCAGGCTGTCATTGCTCAAATTCTTCTTCCCAGAAAGGACGGAGCTGGAAGGGTGCCGGCAGTAGAATTATTGATAGCTAATCCAGCTGTGAGCAATCTTATCCGAAGTAAAAAGACCCATCAACTTTATACAGTCATGCAAACCGGAAGTCAGCTCGGTATGAGAACCATGAATCAAGGACTAAAGGAGCTGGTTGAAAAAGGCCTGGTGAGTCTTCAGACGGCTCTATCTCGGGCTACAGATCCTGATTCTTTTCGAAAGTCTCTGGGCTAGCCATCGGAGACGTCACCAAAGATAGATTGACAGGGAGTTGGAAGTTGTGAGGATGGCGCAAAGGTTCTACGAAAGGAAGGTAACTATTGGGCTCCCCAATCTTATTACACTACGCTATAGGAGTAGTGGCATCCCTTTTCCTCGGCTCTTTGTTATTCCTAAGGGCCGATTAGAATTGAATTAATTCTACAAAGTAATCTATCCTTTAAGTTTCCTACCCAAAAAGCCTACTTTCTTCTTGTTGTATCAAGATTCTTTTTCCTCAAGGAAGGTCTCTTTCCGGACTTTGCAGGACCTGGAAGAGAACTTTCAAGCTGAAAGAGGAGGAGCTTTGAGTTATGAGCGGTGAATCGAACTTCTTAGCGGCTCAAGACTACGCCCTAAAGCTTCTGAGTTATCGCGAACGAAGTAGCAAGGAAATTCAGGTGAGAATGGAGAGGAAAGGTTTTGAGAAGGATGTGATAG
>JAUWAK010000042.1 GCA_030602105.1 Candidatus Aerophobota bacterium
GCTCATTTCTTCCTCCTTGGTTTTTGAGCACTACCAAAAACTATAGTATTTATTTAGTCTCTTGGTCTAAGGTCTTTTTCTAAGATTTTAGACGGTAAGTAGCATGGAAGGATTCAAAGGACATGGCATAAAGAAGCGGACGCTAGGCTTGGAAATACTCAGTTCTCCATCTTCATACGCTATTCTTTGCAACTCGCATGCTCTTCATGAGACTCAAGGGAGAATTATACACCATATTATTTTTTTGTCAAGAGCCACTTTCTTCCGACTCGCTCTCGGGGAACCTGTTAACGAAATGCTCACCACGCTTGAGCTGCCGAAAGGCATAAGAGCGAGTCTCCCCTGTTCGGACACTGTGCCAATCAGTCGACTGAAATACACGGCAGAAACAGGACTGGCCAGACCACTCCTGTAATTTAGTACCTAGATCGAGGGAGACAAGAAAGGTTCGAGTCTTGTCCGGGAACCCAGCGTCCGAATGGACCTCTCGAAAGCATCTTCCGGTTGCTCGGGACCGCTACCCCAACTGAGTTGGGGGGGGAGATTGCTCGTGAATTGAGAAAAAATCACCAAGACCCACCAACGAACAAGCCTACACAGCCTGAGCCTCTCACCATCTCGTGACTTGTGTTGAAGGGAGGAGATTTCAGAAGGTAGAATGAATTAAGGCACTCCTCTAGTGGGTGGTTGTTTGGAGTTTGAAAGTTATCCCTCCCTCACAAGAACTAGATGCTACCGCCCCTTTGAATAGGGCTCGGACAAGTTTGATAGGTCAGAGTCCGGAATTATCGCATCCTTTATCCGACATCTATCGTTGGAGCAAGCCTCGTGCTCGTAAGGTTGGAAAGGCCTTTGTCATGCATTTCCCGAGGGAGGCTTCTCTCGATTTCCTTAAGCGGAATCTCCCCTTTTCTCAACGAACCCCAATATTGGCAGACTTCGTTCTCGTTTGCACATCATATGTCGTCTGGTGCAGAAAACGCGTATTTGGTCTATTAAATTCGGAACAACCTCTATTTGCGACTGGTCATCCGAAGCTTAATCTTTGCTGCTGTTTTTGGTCTCAGTAGCGATAATCGAAGGCTCTTTCTTGGTCTTTGAAGTTCACCCGGATTCTATCTAGGACCTTAAACTTCGTCATAAGCAAGGTCTCGTCGCACTTCGCAATTTCGTCAATTTCTCTTTAATCTACCCCTCTAGGAGGGACAAAGCGAAATCTGCGACGATATGAGGATGTCAGGATGTAAGGATGCCCAAAGACCAGGTGACTTGACAAGCTCCTATACCTGTGATATAATGACAAAATGGAGGAGCTATCCCGTTTGTGAAGAGGCAAAGAAGAGAGTATAGTTCCTAACTTATCTTTTTGGTCTGCGAAACACCAATCTGATAGCAACATTTTGTCCTTCAACGAATGAACATACAGAGTACTACACTTCTCTCTTCACGTAGCTCCGGGACAGCAGGAAGCTCGAAATTGGCTGAAGGATCTTTGTATTCTGGGAAAATCGTAAACATTTCTTTGGTTTTGTATGAGACATCGAATAAGTGACCTTATTAAGAATTCTTGGGGGCCGAGATGTTCGAAGAGATAAAAGCTGAAAAAGTGTACGTGAAGGTTGTGAAACAGATTCGAGAACTTATGGAGGGAGGCAGATTTAACCCTGGAGACAAACTTCCGCCTGAGAAAGTATTAGCTGAGAAAATGGGAGTCTCGCGTCCTTCAGTGAGGGAGGCCATAGTGGCCTTGGAGGTTCTAGGCTTAGTGGAGACCATCGGGGGAAAAGGCAGCTTCGTCAAGAACGGATCCAGCCCGTCGATTCTGGAGGAGACCCTCAGAGAGATGCAACTCCAGGAGAGTCCCTTTGAATTGTTGGAAGCACGAAGGATTGTCGAACCGGAAGTTGCTGGCCATGCGGCTCAAAAAGTACAAACGGGGGACATAATGGCCATAAAGAAATCCCTGGCAAGTATGAACCATGTTAAGCGTCCGCTTTCAGTTTCACAAGAATATGAGCAGTTCTTCGCGTTTGACAACGCGTTTCATATCAACGTGGCACGGGCAGCTCACAATACGGAGGTCTTGCGGGTGATCACACACCTGGTTGAGGGCTCAAACAGAGGTTTGTCGGTGAAGTTCAAAGAGAAAGGCTACGGTACTCCGGGGAGACCTCAGAAGTATCTGAAAGAGCACACAGACATCTTGGCTGCCATCGAGGGAAAGAACAGGGAGACTGCTCGTAGACGAATGCGTAGGCACATAGCGGGATGTCAGAAAGATTGGTTTGGAGAAATAGGAGGCTAGTGACAAGAGGGAAGGAGGTGAGGACACAGTAAGTTAGGTAAGATGAGCAGGAATAATCTTGACTACGTCGCGGAGTGAGTGTGTACCTTGGCGAGATAGAAAAGGAGGCGTCTAAGATGAGAAAATGGATGTTTTTGATAGTAGGTGTGCTGGTGCTTGCGTGCTGCGGACAGGGATTAGCAGCTGAGAAGCCGTACGCCGGCCAGGAACTGAGGATTTCTTTCATTACGGGCATGCCTACCGATGTCGCTCTCAAGAGTGTGATTCCAGAATTTGAGAAAGAAACCGGCATGAAGGCCACCATAATAGACACGTTCTATGGAGAGGTACTGACGAAGAATATGGTTGATCTTTATGCAGGAACCGGAGCCTACGATGTCCTTCATGTGGAGAGCATATGGTTTGCACAATACCTACCTTATCTTTATCCACTAGATGAGTTCATGGAGGACCCCAGGCTGTTCGATGCTGCTGAATATGACATGGACGATTTTGCTGCGTTTTCTCCGCTAACCTTGAGTGTGTTCAGTAGGGAAGGAAAGCTGTACGGTTTCCCTCATATGGCAGGCGTTCCTCTCAATTGGTATAGAAAGGACCTTCTGAAAAAAGCGGGACTGAAACCGCCTCAGGACCTCGATGAATACTACAACCACGCTAAGAAACTCACTCAGGATACTGATGGGGATGGGAAAATAGACATCTACGGCATTGCGCTTTCGGGGGCTCGAAGCGGCTTAGTTGATGAGTGGCTAAGTTTCTTCTTCTCTTTCGGTGGGGGACTTCATGCTCGGCCAGAGCTATTCCTCAGGACCACTTTCAATAATTCCATAGGCCTCAAAACTGTAGAATACTATAAGAAGCTGTACGATGAGGTCGCACCGCCTGAAAGTCTAACCTGGGAATTTGGCGAAGTGGGCTCTGCCATGCAGCGAGGGGTCGTTGCTATGATGTGGAACTGGACCTGTGGAGGTAGATGGTATGATGATCCCGAGACCTCAACGGTAGTGGGAAAGGTTGGAGCTAATACTTTCTATCCGGCAAGATTTGGTCTTAACGCTCTCAGCATCCCTGTAGACGGTCCAAAGAAAGAAGCCTCGTTTGAATTCATCAAGTGGGCAATGTCTAAGGATATAGTGCGTAAGACCACAATTGCTGGTGGGCCGAATCCTGCCCGAGCCAGTGTGGTCAATGACCCTGAGCTGACGAAGAAGTACTGGTGGTTTCCCGCCCTTCGACATGCGGCGACAAGATGGGCGAGAATGTATCTGGAGATCCCAGAGTGGAGCGCAATTGATGACGCTCTGGCCATTGAATTCCAGAAAGTCTGTTCCGGTGAGATCTCTCCTGAGAAAGCGCTAGAGGTGGCAAGTAACAACGCCTACGAGATCCTCGAAGAAGCTGGGTACTTCAAAGAATAAGAAAAGGAGCCCGGCAGCCCACATGAGCTGCCGGGCTATCTTAACGGGGTCATATGAAATGATGAAGATGCAGAACAAGGTTGACATTACTCCGTATCTATTGATAAGTGCTGCGGCGGCGATCCTTTTTGTTTTGACCATCTATCCTCTTATCTACTCCCTTGCTTTGAGTTTTCATAAATTCAGTATCGCACGGCCAGGAGTAGCGTGGAGGTTTGTGGGCGTAAAAAACTATGCGAAGGTATTCACAGACCCGGTATTCTGGCGGATAATACTCAATACACTCATTTTCTCCTGTTCAACGGTAGGCCTGCAATTCGCAATCGGATTCGGCCTTGCATTACTGTTCAGTAGAGAAGTGCAAATAAGAGGGGAAGGTTTCCTGCGGACTGCTCTCATTCTCCCCATGATGGTGCCCCCAATTCTGGTTGGCCTTATATGGCTGTTCATGTACAAGAAGGACTTTGGAATAGTCAACAACATCTTATGGATGTTGAACGTAGGACCTGTCACATGGCTGTCAAAGCCATTTATCGCATTCCTGGCCATAATAGCAGCCGAGACCTGGGAGTGGACTCCTTTCATGTTCTTGCTCCTTCTTGCAGGGCTAAGATCTCTTCCTTCGGACATTTATGAGAGCTCCGAGGTTGATGGCGCTTCTACCTGGCAAATCTTTAGATATGTAACCCTTCCCCTCCTGAAACCGATTATTGCAGTTGCATTAATCATAAGATTTATGGATGCTTTCCGCATATTTGACATGATATTTCAGTTGACAGGGGGTGGCCCGGGGGTAGCCACCGAAACCATAAGTCTCTACATTTACAGGAATGGTTTCAGGTATTTTGACATGGGGTTTGCGGCAGCTCTCTCCTATATTGCCCTCATAATAATTGTGATCTTCACGAATGTATACATTAAGGTCCTGCGAAGAGCGACATGAAGGTAGGTGAATACTATGTTTAGAGGCGTCACGAGAATCTTACGGTATGTTGCAATAGCGGTAGCTGTGGCGATAGCATTATTTCCCATCTACTGGGCTGCGATCACGTCCCTCAAAACCAAGGTTCAGGCCTTATCTGTGCCTCCTGTCTGGATATTTCGTCCAGTAGTGGACAGCTACAGCTATATAACTTTCGCCAAGATTGCCTTTCCTCGGTACCTAATGAATAGTATCATTATTTCGCTGGGGACAACTGCCATTGCCATCATAGTAGGTTCCATGGCTGGCTACGCCTTAGCCAGATATAAGTTCCGCGGTAGCGACGGTATTGCCTTCTGGATGCTGTCGACCAGAATGCTGCCTGCACCGGCAGTGATAATTCCCATCTATATTCTAATGAGAGGATTCGGGCTTCTGGATACGCATCTTGCCGTCATTCTGACTCACGGTATTCTTACCATACCCTTTGCAGTGTGGGTGATGAGAGCGTTCTTTGAAGAGATTCCTGTGGAGATTGAAGAGGCAGCTTTCGTTGATGGTTGCTCCAGGTGGGAAACATTCAGGAGGATTATTTTGCCTTTGAGCATGCCTGGTCTAGTGGTTACCTCCTTGTTTTGCATAATGTTCAGCTGGAGCGAATTCCTGTTTGCTCTAATCTTAACTGCCACCAGGGCGAAAACAGCAACAGTGGCCTGCACAGAGTTTCGAGGATGGATGGAAACGGCGTGGGGCCCCGCCTGTGCTGCGGCAGTAATGACCATGATTCCAATTCTGGTAATAGCAATGTCGGTACGAAAACACCTTGTGCGCGGTTTGACGCTGGGAGCCATTAAGGAGTAGGGAGGGATGAGTATGCGGACAATAGAGAAGGTGATTGAAGCTAGGCCTGTTGATTTCCAGGCATATGGGACGATTCTGAGGTGGGCTGAGGTGAGACATGCCAAACCGACCCTATCAGATAAGTCATTTGACTGGTGGGGCAGGCTGGCAACTCTCCAGTTCCCCAGCGGGATGGAGGTAGGGCTTCTCAGGTTGAGGAAGAGAGAACTCTCCATAGACCAAATGGAGCGTCACCAGCATACCTCGGAGATTCTTCTTCCGGTGGACGGAAAACTTGTGATTCCAGTGTCCTGCTTTGATGAGACAACAAAAGGTGGAATATCTCCCAAAGGTGTGAGGGCGTTTTATCTGGACAAGAATGAATGTATGATTTTGAAACCACGCATATGGCATTGGGCGCCTTTCCCTCTCAAGGAGGAGACCACCACAGTCTTGATGTGGCAGGATGGAACCCTCAAAAATGATGTAGAGTTTCGACGCCTGGACGACAATTCGGTCATCTTCTTGAAGTAATGCGAATTGTAAGGAGGTGATGTGAGAATGCACACTGCAAAAAAATGGCTCATCGAGGAACAAGCAAAGACGGCGGTGACGAATCTGAAAAGGAGGGGCTATGATGACGCAGTATACGTTTCGTCGGCGCCGGAGGCCTGTGAGAGAGTGGTACAGGCTCTTGAGCCCGGTCAGATAGTTGGTACCGGAGGCTCAATCACCCTGAATGAGACTGGAATCCTCAATGCCATACGCTCTCATGACTACACCTTGATTGACCCGGATGCCAGCGGGCTTCTCTCTGAAGAAGCCTGGGAGCTAAGAAAAGAGGCCCTCAGAAAAAGCGATGTTTTTATTACCAGCGTTAATGCCCTGACCCTCGACGGCAAGATGGTGTCCATTGACGGAGCGGGCAATCGCATAGCTTCCATGCTCTATGGGGGACCGGACAAAGTCATCGTAGTTTGTGGCACAAACAAGATCGTATCGGATGTGCAGCAGGCTCTGTGGCGAGTCCACCATGTGGCCGCTGTTTGCAATGCCAGAAGGTTCGATTTGAAACTTCCCTGTACAGAGGGCAGTAGAGCGCCTGAATGTATCGACTGCTGGGATGTCGAGAGGCACTGTCGCGCAGTTCTTATTTTGGAAAAACAACCTATGAGGAAGGAGTATCTCGTCATAATAATCGGTGAGGATTATGGCTTTTGATACAGGAGGATGGGGTGGACTGCATCCATCGTGCAAGATAAGGAGAGAAAGATGACCAAACGAGACCGTGTAATCACCACTCTTAATCATAAGGAACCAGATCGCGTGCCGAAAGACTGCGGATGGGCTGCGGGAATGACGGATGATGCATATAATCGGTTTATTGATTTCTTGGGGATCAAGAACGACAGGGGTGAGTTCAACGAGTGGAGAATGGTAGCTCGATTTGATGAACGTGTGCTTGAGGCGTTGGACGTAGACATAGTGAGCGTGTTTCTGCGAGCTCCAAGGGGGTACAAACCTAAGGTGAATCCCGACGGCACCGTGGTGAACGAGTGGGGAATGGTGAGAAGGAACATCGAGCTCTACACAGAGATCGTTGGACATCCGCTGGCAAATGCGAAAGTGGAAGACATCGGACGTTTTCCCTGGCCAGACCCCTACGCTCCCGGCCGCACCGATGGTCTGAGAGAAGAAGTAGAAAGGCTCTACAATGAGACAGACTACGCCATAAAGGCTGTGGTACCTATGAATTCTTTCTTGGAATTCTCTCTATGGATGAGGGGCTTCGAGCAATTCTTCGTGGATTTGGCATCGGATGAGGATTTTGCGAATGCTCTCTTAGACAAGGAACTTGAGCTTCAAAAGGGTTTCTACGAGATTCTACTGGATGCTGTGGGGGACTACATACAAGTTATTGAGACCTCCGATGACCTCGGAACCCAGCGTGCGCCTCAGATTTCTCTCGAGATGTATCGAAAGTTCATCAAACCCCGTCAAAGGGAGATAAACGATTTCATTCACGCCAGAACCGATGCTAAAGTATTTCAGCATAGCTGCGGTTCAGCTTATCAGTTCATCCCTGACCTCATTGAAATAGGGCTGGACATACTCGAGCCTATTCAACCTCTGGCAAAGGACATGGAGCCCGACAGACTAAAGAGGGAGTTTGGGGACAGACTCTCTTTCTGGGGAGGGATAGATATTCAGCGCGTCTTACCGTACGGCTCACCCAAAGAAGTAGAAGAGCATGTGCGGACTCGAATAGAGGCGCTTGCATCAGGCGGTGGCTACGTTGTATCTCCTGCACACTGTATCCAGAAAGACACCTCTCCCGAGAACATTCTTGCCCTTTTCAGAGCAGTAGATAAGTTCGGCACATATCCGATTAGTCTCTAGATGTGATACTGAAAGGTATTCCCATAGTGACCTAGGCTACGTGACAATATTGTATCATTCCCCGCGAAGGATTGGGCGTAAGTGGATATAAAAAGAGGGGGATGGGCAGGATCCGGTCTATTTTAGGCAAGCGGGAAGACGGAGGTGATTTAATGTCTGAAGTTCGTGTCTGTAAGTTGTACAAGACCTTCGGAGAGGTGATTGCCGTTGACCACGTCGATCTCACGGTCAACGACAGAGAATTTGTATGTCTGTTGGGTCCCTCTGGCTGTGGCAAGACCACCACACTGCGCTGTATCGCCGGTCTTGAGACACCTACCAGTGGAGATATCTATATCGGTGATCGTCTGGTGACTGGTCTGCGCCCCAAGGACCGAGATATCGGGATGGTTTTTGAAAGGTACGCTCTTTATCCTCACCTTACCGTCTTTGACAATGTGGGCTTTCCTCTCATGATCCGCAAACAGTCCCCCGAAACGATCAAGAAAAAAGTACATGGGGTGACCGCGACTCTCGATATAGCCCCGCTCCTCGGTCGATACCCCCGCCAGCTTTCGGGAGGGCAGATGCAAAGAGTTGGCATAGGAAGAGCTATCGTGAGGGAGGCTTCTGTTTATTTGATGGATGAGCCGATTTCCCATTTGGATGCCAAGCTTAGAGCTCATATGAGAGGTGAGCTCAAGAGGCTTCAAAGAGTGATAAAATCAACCACCATCTATGTTACTCACGATCAACTGGAAGCTATG
>JAUWAK010000086.1 GCA_030602105.1 Candidatus Aerophobota bacterium
GAGAGAGTGGCCATGGCGAAAAGGAGGCCTGAGACGGCCAAACCTCGCCGCCTGTTAGGGTAGGAGCAGACAAAGACAAACATCCCCGCGGCGGAGTAAAGGAGCATATAGGCCTCGGGTCGGAAGAAACGGGCCGACCAATAGACATCCCGGTGTACCATGAACACAGCCATGGCAAGCAAGGCCGTTCTGGCGTCGAAGACCCGCCTGACAGTGAGATAGAGGAAGACGGCGCTTAAGACCACAGCTAAGGCGCTGGTCGCCCTCAAGGCGAGCAAAGAGTTTCCAGAGAGCTTGAGGAGCAAAGCGCCCGGGTAGAGGAAGAGAGGCAGCTTTGGCGTAAGGAAGTCGCGGTAGGGCATCTCCCCCTTTCCTATCCGCCAGGCAGCATAGAGGTAGCCTCCCTCATCGTCGTAGGCTAACCAGCGATCGATGTCATAGAGGTAGTAGGCGAGGCCTAGGAGTAGGATGGCCAATGCGATGAGTTCTGCGTACTTCTTGCTGAATTCCACTGTAAATCCCCTACCTTACCTTCACCTCTCCCAGCAATATGCGTTTCTCGGGCACCCTTTCACCATTCTCGTCGAAAACCGCAAGTCTCTTCCCAGTCTCCGAATCGTACATTCCAACTTCGATAATGTACGCCCCCGGCGGTGCATCGATAGACACAGGGATTTCAAACTCCTGCACGATCACCTCCCCAGGAAGCCAGTCAGTGGTTGGATGAAACCAACCCCAGGCGATTTCATCTTTCTGACCCCACATGTTCTCCTCTCTGTCGAGGAGGTGGGTGAAAACCTTGTAAATGCGCTCCATCCGCTGTTTGGCCTGCAAATACAAGGTTAGATGAAAAGCACTCCCTGCCTCCACTGCCGGGTTGTCGATAGTGTAACCCAGGAGCTCAACTTTATGATCCAAACTCGCCCTCTGAGGATTCTGTATGGAGGACGGTTCAAAGGCAAGGTAAATACGGTGGTCTTCACCGTAGGTGCAGGCCAGGTAGTAGCGGCCTCTCAGCCAATCCATGAAAGCAGGCAAGCGAGGCAAACGTTCAATCCAGCTGATAATGGCTTTAGGCTGGTACTCTTCTGTTGCAGCGATCAACTCCTCAGCCGTAAGCAACCCGATCTTTATCCTCTTGCCTGAAACGGTGCAAAGCGACGGAGGTACCCTCCTCTCAGCCAGGAATGGTATTATCGGGTAATCGGTGATGATGAAATCGTCGGCAGCAGTTGTCTGTTCGATATAGCGCACTGCTAATTCCTGGCTCTCATAAGTAGGAGCTGCCAGAAGATCCCTATTCGTTCTCAGAATCCCGGGCAGGCTTGTAAGATAGACCCCCAAAGCAATCAAACCTAGGATAAGAAGTGCCTGTGAACGCGATGTCAATGCGGAAATCCGGCGTAGATGATCCCAAATCTGCTGGCAGGCGATCCCGGCCAAGACCCCTAGGGGTAAGAGCAGAACCACGAGGTGATGCTTGGGCCACATAGGGGAGCGTACTAACAAGGCTATGATGGTCACACATAGCCAGCTTAGAATGACTAGGGTTTCCCTCCAGCGTGTTCTCAAGCCAGGTATGATGCCATATAGGCCCAAGGCCAGGAGGCCATAGTTGTGGACGCTCAAGTAGCGCCATATCTTTCTTGCGTGGGAAGCTACTTTGGGATCGTAAACCTGGCTCGATCGGAGTTGGGTGACCACCACTTGATCGTACATGGCTCGCCAATCGTGGCGTGATAAGCCGATCAAAATGGGTAGGATCACAGCTAGGGCAAACAGCCCCAAATCTCTCGCTCTCTCTCCCCAATCTGAGCGTCCCTCTTCTTGGTGAGAAAGGAGAATGGTGAGGCCAAGGGGGATAAGAACCAATGTTGCTGTTGCCTTCACTAGGAAGCCCATTGCGAAGACAATCCCGGCCAAAGCCAGCCATCGCCTGCGACCGGTACGTAGCCAGCCGAACGTGAGAGCCAGGGACAGGGTGGCTAGGCTGATAGAAGGAAGGTCAGGGGAGACAACAGCACGGGATAGCCAGAAAACGTTGGGCGCGATGGCCACTATCACTACGCTGACCAAGCTGCCAACGGGCCCTCCAAGTTCGTGGCTTAGTAGAGCCACACCGAGTAGACCCAAGGTCGCTGAGAGGGTAACCACGGCACGTCCTACAGCTACCGAGCTGCCGAAAACAGTAAAACCAAGCAGTATTAGCTCAGCGAGACCTGGCAGCTGATCTCTCCAGATGTCAGAATATAGAAGGTAACCCTTCTGCATCAAGAAGACTGCCATTAAGTGCATGCCTTCATCAACGCCCCACTGGAACCCTCCCAAATGGGCCAATTGCCAGAAGCAGAGGACAATGAGCAGACCTGACAAAGCCAGTATGTAGGCTGTTCCTTTAGCCACACCGGACACCTTCTTCCTCATTCCGCGACCCTCATTTCGCTATCCAGTAGGATCCTGTCTCCTGCTAGCTTCTTTCCTGCCTCGAATGCTGGCAGCCGCTCTCCTGTCTCCAAGTCGTACATTCCTATCTCTAACAGGTATCTTCCCTCTGGTATCCCCTCCTCCATGGCTATGTGGTATTCATCCGCGATCACTTCTCCGTTATGCCATTGCGTCGTCGGATGCCTGCCGTTCATCGGAATGCCGTCCTTCTGACCCCAGAGCCTGTTGTCCTCACCCAGCAGGTGGGTGAAAACCGTGTAACTGATCTCCATCTCCTTTGCAGCTCGCCAGTAGAGAGTCAGGTGTATTATATCGCCAGACTTGATCTCCTCTGCCTTAAGATCATATCCCAGGAACGCCACAGTCCCTCCTAGATCGACCTCCATTGGATGCTGGATCCGGGGAACCTCAAAACGCCGGCCCTGGATCTCCATCTGCGTCAGTACGCAAGGCTTTCCTAGCAACGATCTTCCTTCAGCATCCAAGAGATCGATTTCCAAGGTCCCTTCTACGTACGGCGCTTCCGGATCCACGCCCAGCTCATATCGAGTCCACAGTGCCTCACCTTCCCTCCATCGACTGGTAGGGTGATACTCGTTTCCCAACACATACTTTCCCTCTGCCCAGACTCCATTCTCTCCCCTCAACTGCACAGCGAGTTCATAATCCTCATTCATCTCTCTCAGCGCCTGCCAGTAGACTGTCAGTGTAAACTCTTCCCCAAAAGCCACTGCCTCCTTATCCAAGCCGTACCCCAGAAGCTTCAGCCGGCCTGCCAGATTCCGGTCAAGCGGATGTTGTATTGTTAGATCCTCGGGAGAGACTACAAACGGTGAGCTCCTGACTTCTATCGTCCCCAGTTCGCAGCTCTCGCCCAATAGTACTCCCTTGCTATCTCGTATTTCTAGCCTCTTCCCGTTGGTTTGGTCGTAGAGCCCAATTTTCAACGTGTATCTCCCTGGCAGTGTGCCTTTCACCAGTGATACACTGTAGCGGTCTACCACTACCTCCCCAGCCCGCCAACCACCAGAGGATACTAGGGCCTCATTCATCAACCATTTATCCCCCTGTCCCCATATGCGGCCCTGCTCATCGACGAGATGGATGAAGGCCGCGTAGTGCCGATTCAGATCTCGCAAAGCTTCCCACTCGAAAACTACCCCCAGCTCCTTGCCCCACTGTGCTACCTGATCAACGAGGCCATACCCTCTCAGCCGCAAGTCTTTCCCAAAGTTCAGGTCCAGAGGTGACTGGATGGCGCTGATCTCAAAGGAGGTGGGGGCGAAGGCCTGATAGAGGTTGAGGGCTATGTCAGGGTACACATGCTCCTCTACCTTGAACATATGGATAGTCAATTGATGGTCGATCAGTTCCAGGGTAGAATTAGGATCTTCCTCCAGATACTTAACATACCATATTCTTCGTCGCTCTCCGGGAATCTTTTGCAGCTCGGTCACTATTCCTGCCTCACTCCAGCCGCTGTCCATCGCATAGAGCGGCAAATCCCCGTCGTAGTGTTTGGTGAAGAGGGAAGGCTTGCTGACCAGGATCACATCCCTTCGACTAAGCTCAGGACTGGCCTCATCGGCTTCGGCGTGGCTGGTGATGTATTCCATAGGCGTTCGATAGCTGAAGTTTGGATATACCCAAGCATAGTCAATGCCGTGTAGGCTGACGGTATACTCGGGCTCTTGGCTCTCGTAGTACCGGTCTATGATCTCCGGGTTCAGGTCTCGCTGTACCTGGTTAACGTAGATGACCACGTAGTCCGTCGTTGCAGGATCGTAACTTTCAGTATGGATCGTCCGTCCCACGAAAAAGGGCGCAAAGTCGGCCGTATAGCGAAGAGCGACGCGGAGCTCACGGGCACCTTCCTTTTGGTTCAGGTAGTTAGCCGCCTCTTCCAGGCCCTCTCCCCAACCCACCAACAGTGTGTGGGGTGCCTGAGTGCTTCCTCCCACGAGCGGGTTATAGTAAGGGAAGTAATAGGGGTGGTAAGGCAGAGTTAAGCCAGCCGATAGCAGAAGTACCAAGACCACCGCGATTGAATGGAAGTTGACTCTGTTTATCCTTCGATTCATCGTCTCAACAAGGTGATTGAGTCCAGCAGCGGCGACGATGTCCAGAGCCGGGAAAATGGGCAGGATGTAGCGATCGAACTTCTTTTGACCAGTGGTCATGAAGCCTGCAAAAAGGATGCCATAGGCTACAAGCTCAACCAGGACAGTTCTCTGACCTTGCTCATTCTTAATGAGTAGGATCGCAGACAACATGAGGCCAAGCACGACCAGAGGAGTCGTCCTGAATGCCCAGGCCACAGGATAGAACCAGGGGCCTGGGTCGGGCCTCATCTGCCCCCAGAAGAAGTTCAGGTTGCAGTGAGGCCGCTCGGCATAGTCGAGAGACGTGTCTAGCACCCCCGTGATCGCACCTACCGGATCGACCCACAGAGCCGGCCAGAGCGCGAATCCAATCAGCCCCGCAACCAACGCCCACAGCAAGAATTCCTTCCCTATCTTGAGAAGTGATTTCCCCGAGCGACGTCCGGAGG
>JAUWAK010000012.1 GCA_030602105.1 Candidatus Aerophobota bacterium
CATGATCGCCATTCACTTCAATCTCTGTGCCTATTTCTCTTAGTTTGGTAAAGATTATCCCCAGGTGATCGGGACGAATTCCCTCCAGTGTAGCTTCTCCTCCCGAGGCAATAATGGCCATTATAAGAGTTCCCGCGGTAATACGGTCGGGAATTATAGAGTGACGAGCAGGTCTTAGCCTTTGTACCCCGCTAATTCTGATTACGCTGGTTCCTTCCCCTTGTATCTCAGCTCCCATCTCTCTCAAGAACCTGGCCAGATCTACCACCTCTGGTGTCAGAGAGGCGTTCCTGATAACAGTTTCACCTTCACTCAAGCAAGCGGAGAGCATGAGGTTCTGCGTGGCCCCCACGCTGGGAAGATCAAAGTGCACACTGTTTCCTTTGAGTCCGTTTGTATAAGCTTCAATATAGCCTCTCTTCACCTTTATTCTGGCTCCAAGTTTTCTTAATCCCTCCAGATGCAGATTAACCGGCCTTCTGCCGATGCAGCATCCTCCAGGGAGGCAGATTTCGGCCTTTCCATATCTGGCCAGAAGAGGACCCAGGACCAAAATAGAAGCTCTCATTTTCTTAACTAACTCATAAGGAGCCTGGTAGCCGGAAAGGTTAGTAGAGTCAATTTCTAGAGTCCTATCTTTTCTGCTGACCCTTACCCCTAGACCTTCCAGGACCTGTTGCATAGTCACTATATCCATCAGGTGAGGAACATTGAGAAGATGAGATTTTCCTTCAGCAAGTATCGAAGCGCACATAAGAGGAAGAGCAGAGTTCTTTGCTCCTAGAACCTTCAGTTTTCCTTTGAGGGGAACTCCACCCTGAATAACAAACTTTTCCACTTCTCTCTCCTTTTGACGAACAGTATCCGCTTGAAGCGACTTAGTGAATTTCGCCGGCCAGATTCGCGATTATTTCGATTTCCGCCTTTGACTCGAGGTCTTCAAACCATTCTCTCAAAATCTCCTCGCTCCTTCTATTCTTCAGGTACTCTTCGATCTTGTCCCTGTACTCACGGAAACTGACCCCTTTCTTATCCTGGAGTTGTATGATCCGAAAGAAGCCTTCTCCCTTTACCTTAATAGTTACAGGGCTCTCGAGCTTTCCAATGAGCTCTTTCAAAGGAGACTTCAGGGTCGCTGGGTCTACCCATCCTAACTGTCCTCCTTTTTCGGCAGCTGGACCGAGGGAGATCTCCTTCGCGAGATAAGAAAAATCTTCTCCATCTTTTATTCGACTAAGAATGCGATCAGCTTCTTCCTCACTACGGACCAGAATCTGGGCCATTCTGACCTTGCCTGCATGACGCAGCTCCTCCTCATACAACTCATAGAATTCTCTAATTTCCCTCTCGCCTTCAGTCCCCTCTAGATATTGCTCTAGTTTGAGATAGAAGTTGCGGATTTCTTCCTGGTCTACTCTTATCTCTCGCTCTATCTCTTTTAATTTTTGGCCCCTCAGCTCATATATCATAATCTCTTTTGCCAGCCAGCTTTCATAATCCTCCAGGGATATTCTTCTCTCTTGCAGCACTCGCTCAAATTCCTGGCTGGACATTCCCTTACTCTTTTCAGCAATGATATTCTCCACCGACCGAGAATTTGGGGTTATTCCTTGCTTTTTTGCTTCTTGAAGGTAGATTTTCTTACTAATCAGGCTGTTCAGCACCTCGCGAGTTATGTCGGGGCTCTCTGGGTTCAGACTCAAGCGAAGTTCAAGCAGAAGCTCACTTTGGGTGACAATTTCACCGTCAACAACAGCGATGATTCGGTCGATAAGCTCCGCGGGATAAGCAGCCAGGCCTGCCCCCAGGAAGATCAAAAAAGCAAGAAAGAGAGATGATTTCACTTCCCGGCCTCCGGAAGCATCATAGCAGATCTTTTAATCTTTGTAAAACTCCCTTCAGGGATATAAGCGACTTTCCTCCTTTGTCCTTAATCAAGATAATGAGGTGCTTTTCGTCCATAGGAAGAAATTTAATCTCACCGACAAAACTCTCCCCAATCTCGGTCCGCATCTTCTCAGTGACCGGGCGAAAAGGAGAAAATCTGGCCCAGATCTCAGAACCTTTTCTTAAGAGAGAGATGATGCCTAGATTTCTGGCCACAAGTTTTATACGCAGAAGCTCAATTAGATTTCTCGTTTCCGCTGGCAGCCTTCCATACCGATCCCTTAGCTCCTCTTTGAACTCGAGGATGTCTTCCTCATCAGCCAGCTCCCCGATCCGCCGATAAAGATCCAGCCGTTGTTCCTGGTAAGGAACGTAGTAGGGTGAGATTCTCGCCTCTACCTTGAGATCTAGACTCACTGGCAGAGATGGACTCACCTTTTCTCCTTTGAGTCTCTTTATTTCCTCGGAGAGGAGCTGAGAATAGAGGGTGAATCCTACAGCCCCTATGTGTCCGTGCTGCTCTTTTCCTAAAAGATTGCCCGTGCCTCTCATTTCTAAGTCCTGCATGGCAATCTGGAATCCAGAGCCCGGTTTCTTAAATTGGCTAATTATTTCCATCCGTTTGCGTGCGTTTTCGGTAAGGATCCTGGAGGGGGTAAGAAGAAAATGGGCGTATCCCTTTACCCTCCCTCTACCTATGCGTCCTCTCAGTTGGTAAATATCAGCCAATCCGAACTGTTCTGCTCCCTCAACGATCAAGGTATTTACGTTGGGCATGTCTATGCCCGACTCTATGATAGTCGTGCAAACAAGGACGTTGAATTTTCTATTCAAGAAGTCTTTGGTGATTCTTTCCAGCTCCTTCGAAGGCATTCTTCCGTGTGAGACCCCCACCGAAGCCTCGGGAATGAGTTTTCTTACTTTTTCCGCTACCCGGTATATGTCCTTGATGCGGTTATAGAGATAAAAAGTCTGACCTTCTCTTTTTAGCTCCCGAAGAATAGCTCGCCTTATCAGATCCTCGTTGTATTCAGTGATCTCTGTTTCTATGGTCTGTCTTTCCTGGGGTGGAGTGAACATTGTATATATGGGTCTGATACCTACCAGGGACATATAGAGAGAACGGGGAATAGGGGTGGCGCTAAGGGTCAATACATCAGCTAATTTTCTGAATTCCCTCAGTTTCTTTTTGTGAATTACTCCGAACCGTTGTTCTTCGTCAATTACTATCAAGGCAAGATCCTTGAAATTCACATCGTCCTGGATGAGTCGGTGCGTTCCAATGACAATGTCTATTCTTCCTCTCTTCAAGTCCTGGATAATTCTTTGCTGCTCACCAGGTCCTTGAAAACGGGACAGCATTTCAATCCTGATGGGGTAGGGGACCATTCTTTCGTTGAAGGTGCGATAGTGCTGCTCCGCCAGGATGGTAGTAGGAACCAGGATCGCTACTTGTTTATTGTCCATAACTGCCTTGAATGCAGCTCTCATAGCAACTTCTGTTTTGCCGTACCCAGCATCGCCGCAGACCAATACGTCCATTGGATCGCTCTTTTCCATATTTTTCTTGACCTCCCCGGATGTCTTGAGCTGATCGGGAGTCTCCTGATAGGGAAATGAAGCCTCAAATTCCAGCTGCCAATCGGAATCAGGGGAAAAAGCATGTCCTGGGAGAGCCTCTCGAATCGAATACAGATGAAGCAGAGAACTGGCAAGTTCATGGGCGGCTTTCCTGACTCTTTTCTTGGCTAATCTCCACCATCCTCCCTCCAGACTGTAAATGGGAGGGGGGTGGCTAGAGTCCCCAACATATTTGTGCAAACGATCCACAGCATCGATCGGTACATAGAGACGATCAGATGCTTTGTAGTTTATCTGAAAGTAATCACATTCCCGTCCTTCAACACTCAGAGTTTTTATTCCGGTGAATTTGCCTATTCCGTAATCAATGTGAACCACGTAATCACCTTCTTTGAGTTCCGCCCACGTTCTAATCCCTCGTCCCTGCGTATCCACCCATCTCTTTCTTCTCTGGGTATAGCGCTTAAAGATATCCTCGTCGGTGATGAAGACTTGTTTAACATTGTCAAAAACGAAACCTCTTCGTAGGTCCCCTATGCCGATGAAAGGAACGTTGGACCTCTCCAGAAGAGGAAAGGTCTCTTTCAAAGATATGTCCATTCCCCTCTCGGCAAGTAGCTTTCTTAATCTTTCTCCCTGTCCTCGATTAGAAGCCAATATGACTATGCTGTATTTCTTTTCGCTCCATCTTCTTATGTCCTGAAGCAAGAGGTCAAACTGGTCTTGATAGGAGGTCAACGGATGCGAGGAAAGGGCAAGAGTGGATGCTCCCCTTGTCCAGGACGATTTCTCGAGCAGGGTAGAAAGGTGGATGCATTTCGGCCTTCGGAGAAGATCATGCCAGCTCAAGATGTGCCCGAGATTTAAGGTCCTAAGACAATTCTCAAGGAGAGCCGGCTCGTCCAGAACGATGGTGGAGCCATGAGGGAAAATCTCAAATAGAGGGATGAATTCTCTTTTTTTGTGTTTTAAGAGGGCAAGCTCACTTTTCGGTGAGAGAACAATTTCTTTCCTTCTTTTTATTGAACATTGGGTTCGGGGATCGAATTCTCGCATGTAATCTATTTTGTTATCAAAAAGCTCTACTCTTATGGGATGAGGGTACAAAGGGGAGAAAAAGTCCACAATGCCTCCCCGGAGTGAATAATCTCCTGGCTCTTCGACCAAAGGAGAAAATTTATATTCTCCCTCGATAAGATACTTCAGGAGCCTCTCCCGCTTGAGGACATCCCCTGTCCTGAGTGTATGAATATTGTCACCAAGATGAGATAAAGATGGAACTGACTGGAAGATGGCAGGCAGAGAGGCGACTACCAAGGGGCGCCTCTGTCTTTGAAGCTCATGGAGAATCTTAAGACGTTCGCCCCTCTGGTCCTCCTCTCGGGAAGGAAGAAGAAAAATACCCTCTTCTCCTTGTAGAAAGGTACATAGATCTTGATGGATGTTATCAGCCTGGGAGTGAGTGGACGTGACAAGCAGCACTGGGAGATTGGTTCTTCTCCACAGCACTGCCACCACGTATGATTTCGCCTCCTGGCTTAATCCCCATAGCCATTTTGAGGAGGTCTCATCGCTCAAGAAATCAAGGAGTAATCTAGATTTATCCCTCTTCACTTACAAGTTTTTTCTCTCTAATTTTCTCATGGATAGATTTCAAAAGATTATCCATTTCTCCGTTGAGAATGTTTTCCAAATCGTACACTGTTACGTGATGTCGATGGTCGGTAACTCTCCTCTCGGGATAATTGTAGGTTCTGGTTCGCTCGGATCTATCTCCTCTGCCAATTTGAGATCTTCTCTGCTCGGAGATCTCATTTTGTTGCTCACTTTCTCTCGCCTGAAGAAGCTTGGCTCTCAAGATTCGCATAGCTTTAATCTTATTTTGGTGCTGGGAACGCTCATCCTGACATTGAGTCGTCACCCCTGTAGGGATGTGACTGATTCGCACTGCAGAATCGGTTACGTTGACATGTTGCCCCCCGGCTCCACTGGAATGGAAAGTCTCTATTTTCAGGTCATCCGGATTAATCTCAATCTCTATTTCCTCAGGCTCGGGAAGAACAGCCACGGTAACCGTTGAGGTGTGGATTCTTCCACTCGATTCGGTAACAGGAACTCTTTGTACCCGGTGCACCCCACTTTCAAACCTCAGGGTTTCAAACACATCCTTGCCTTCAATGGCGAAGATGACTTCCTTAATTCCTCCCCTGGGGGTGGCATGAAGATCCATGTTTTCCATTTTCCAAGTCTTTTTTCCGCCAAACCGGTTGTACATTTTGTAAAGATCAGCAGCAAACAATGCTGCTTCATCCCCTCCTGTACCTGCCCGGATCTCCATAATAACATTCCTCTGAAGATAAGGATCTTGAGGAGTGAGAACCTTTGACAGCTTCTGTTCCAGGCCTTCCAGATCCTTTTTCAAGTTTTCCTCTTCCTCTCTGGCTAGCTTTTTGATATCCTTCTCCTCTTCGTCATCGGCAAGGATTTCTTTTAGCTTCCCCATCTCGTCCTGAAGCTTTCTATATCTTTGCCAAAGAGAAAGGGGCTCTTCCAACTTGCCGGACTCCCGACTGTATTTTTCCAGGAGGTTTCTATCTCGAGCTACCCCGGGATCAGAGAGCAAGCGATGAAGCTCTTCGTATCTTTTCTGCATTTTTTCTAATTTCTCTATTTGCGACGCTTCCATTTTCATCCCCGTCCTTAAATCATACTAATTATAAGCCCGGCAAGCTCCTTGTCAATGTCTCTTGGCTTTAACAGCATTTTTCCTTTAAGTCCAGGGAAAGCTTGGGGGGGCCGGTCCGCAAATGAATAGGTCAAGGCCATGGACGATCGCCAAGACTTGTGAGCGGGGGTATGGTGCATCGGAAGGTACACCCGGTGATGGTCACGTATCCAG
Organism: Candidatus Aerophobota bacterium; assembly: GCA_030602105.1. Lineage (GTDB taxonomy): Bacteria > Aerophobota > Aerophobia > Aerophobales > AE-B3A > SOJT01. The sequence continues at coordinate 6,368 of JAUWAK010000012.1, forward strand.
CTTCTTTCCTGTAATTCTTTGGTAGGCTTCCAGGTATCTTTCACTTGTCTTTTTGATAATATGGGCAGGAAGATGAGGAGCGGGCGGAGTTTTGTCCCAATCCAGGGTTTCCAAATAATCCCGCAAAAACTGCTTATCAAAGCTCTTTTGATGCTGGCCCGGGGTATATTCTTCTGTGGACCATAATCGCGAGGAATCAGGGGTGAGAAGCTCATCTATGAGAATTAACTCTCCATCGAGAAATCCAAACTCAAACTTGGTATCCGAGATAATTATTCTTCTGGGTTTTAGAAGTTCACTGGCTCTTTTGTAAATCTTCAGGCTTATCTCGGCCAGCCTCTCAGCTAGCTCATTTCCGATGAGCTGCCCCATTTTCTCTCTGGTAATGTTTATGTCATGGCCACTGGCCTCTTTCGTAGCTGGAGTGAAAATGGGTTCAGGTAGAGGATCCGCTTCTCTCAAGCCTGAAGGCAGGGTGATGCCGCAGATGGAACCGTAGTTTTGATATTCCATGTAGGCAGATCCAGCGAGATAGCCCCTTACTACGCATTCAATTTTGACTACCTCGCTTCTCTTCACTAGCATGGATCTCCCTTCCAGGGTATCCCGAAACTTGAGCAGGCTGGAAGGATAATCTTCTAAATTGGTGGTGATGAGGTGATTGGGAATGGTATTTCTGGTCCGATTGAACCACAGGGAGGATAGAGCTGTTAGGACTTTCCCCTTGAAGGGGATAGGATCCGGGAGAATGCAATCGAAGGCTGAGACTCTATCCGTAGCCACTATGAGAAGCCGATCTCCCAGATCATAAATATCACGTACTTTTCCCCTTTTGAAAACTTCTATCCCGGCAAGATGGCTCTGGGTAATAGGAGGCGAAGAGGGCAATTTCTCTACTCCTCATCCTCTTCCAGTTCGATATTCCAGTAAGCTACATCAAGAAAATCTTTCCAGCTCTCCTCCCTCACTCCGGTGAAACTATCCTTAACAAAAGCTCTCCAGGCCGGTTTTCGAGGGAGTCTGATGAGGTTCATCCCCGCCTGTTTCAGTGTTCTGTTGGCTTTACGCAGGTTACAAGGGACACAAGAACAGACAACGTTTTCCCAACTATCTTTGCCTCCCCGGGATGAAGGTAGGATGTGGTCCAAATTGAGATCCTCCGGCTGGAACTTTTTTCCACAATACTGGCAGATGTTATTGTCTCTCTTGTAGATGTTCTTTCGGGTAAATTTCACCTCCCAGGGGGGGAGTTTGTCGTAAAGGAGCAAGAGGATAATACGAGGTATCTTGAGATTGTAGCTGATGGTTCTGATTATGTCGTGGTCATTGGAGGTATTCCGAGAAAAATCTCTCCAATCCTCGAAACCGAAGGTATAGAAAGAACCCCCGTCCTTTACCACCACCTGTGCGTGCTTCAGGTAGAGGAGGCACACAGCTCTTTTGACAGAGCATATGTCAACGGCCTGCCACAACCCATTGAGAACCAGCACATGTTCGCTCAGAACCTCTACCGACAATTCTCTTCACCATATTTTGTTTTTGGGTACTATAACACAAATTGCTAGCTTGTCAAGAACTATCTCGGCACGATTTTCCCGTGCTCCGCAGGAACCCTCTTCCCGTCTTCGACGACAAGCATGTCCCGAATGTCACTTCGGAAAAATGTGCCTCGAAACTAGCAAGAACAGTTCGGGACTGTTCCCCGTCGTCGCTACATGGAAGCTTCTGATTCCTTGTGCTCGTCTTCTCGTCTCGGGAAAGACTTGAAACTCCTCGCTTCGCTCCTCAGACACAAGTCTTTCTTTTTCCTTAGGCTCGAAGGCTCGTCAAGGTAGCTTCCATAATGCTCCTTCAGGCAAAGTCCCTCGAGACCCGTGTGCACAGGAAGGCTCGGGACTGTTCCCCGTCGAGTACAAAAGTTGACATTTAAGATAATCTGCAGTAGGATGGATGAAGCAGCAGCTTGATCCTATTAGTTTTAGCAACATTAGTGAGACGGGGAGCCATATCCTAATTAGGGTTTTGCTCAATTTTGTCAAAGAAAACGAGATCTTTCTCAAAAGATAGTAGCAAAGCAGAAGGAGAAAGCAAAAATCAAAGGAGGGAATCATGTGAAAAAGAAAGAGTGCGGCCCAAGTGGTAATGGTAGCCCTCATGCTGGGGGCACTGGTTTTGTCATCAACCATAGCTGCGGCCCAAGAAATTAAGTTTGTGCCCAGAAACCGGACCTTCATTAGTGTAGGAGGTGGTGGAGAGGCTCTTCTCCATTTCACTGGGTTTGAATCGTGGAATCCCTATTTTCTTGGTCACATCGCGGCGAGTGGTACACAGCTGGCCTGGGAACCCCTCTTTTATTACAGCTGGATGGCAGATGAGGAGGTCCCTTGGCTAGGGGAGAGCTACCAGTATAACGCGGACTTTACCGAGTTGACTATCAAGATTCGAGCGGGAGCAGAGTGGAGTGATGGCGCTCCCTTCACCGCCCGGGATGTAGCCTTTACCCTGAATATGCTCAGGGATAACGCTCCTGCCCTGCGCTATTCCACTGACATAAAGAAGTGGGTTAAGGATGCTCAGGTGGTAGACGAGTTGACTGTCAGGGTAATGCTTAACATTCCGAACCCACGCTTTGTGTTTAGCTATCTCACTAACTTCTCCGACACAGGTCTCTGGATAATCCCCGAGCATATCTGGAAGGATCAGGACCCCACAACTTTCACTAACTATGACATTGCTAAGGGCTGGCCTGTGGTCACCGCGCCCTACCGTCTGGCGCTCTCCACAGCAGACCAGGCGATCTGGGACCTGCGGGAGGACTGGTGGGCAGCCAAGATAGGCTTTCAACCTCTCCCCAAAGTGGAACGCGTTATCTTCCTGCCTGCTTTTGACGAGATCAAGCATGCCATGATGATGATTGTCAATGAGGTGGATGTTAGCCTGTGTCTATCACCAGGAAACATAAAGAGAGTGTTCGAAATGAACCCCAAGGTAAGCACCTTTAGCGGTGATAAGCCACCTTTTGGGTATATAGACTGGTGGCCCACTGCTATGGGTTTGAACTCTAGCGAGCCGCCCTTTGACGACCCTGAGATTCGCTGGGCCATTAGCTACGCTATAAACCGCGATGAGGTGGTGACCTATGGACTGGAGGGGTATGGGACAGCTACCAGAGTAACCTTTCCTGAGTTTACTGCTCTGATACCGTATATTGACTCTATCCAGGACCTGCTGGAGCAGTATGACACAAATGAATTCAATCCCCAGAAGAGCGCAGAGATCATGAAGAGGAAAGGGTACATCAAGGACAATGACGGGTTCTGGGTGGGCCCTGATGGCAAGCGCTTTGAGATTACAATTGTTAGCTTCCCTGTACTTGAAGGCGTTTGTCCCCCCGTGGTTGAAAACCTGCGCAGAGCCGGATTTGATGCCACCTTCCACCTGCCTGCCGACTTTTTTAGCAGAATGAGTCTGGGAACCGCAAAGGCCTTCATATTTGGCCATGCCGCCAGTGTGCGCGACCCCTATAAGACCCTTGATTTGTACCACAGTCGTTTTGTGGTACCCACAGGCGAGACAACCTTTCCCTTCTACCGTTGGGCTAACCCGGAGTTCGATAAGATCGTTGATGAGATGGCTACTATTGCCTACGACGATCCCAAGACGCTCACCCTGTTTCGCCAAGCTATGGAGATCTGGCTGAAAGAACTACCCGACATACCCCTTGTTTCCTTCTACCACAGGAATCCCATAAATTACACCTACTGGACGGGATGGCCGACTGAAGATGATCCCTACGTAAACGATGCCAATTGGCACAAAACGCTCCTTCTGATGCTTGTGAGGCTTCAGCCCACTCAGTAGTCGGTCTGGGGAGATATGTCCACGGTTTGTTTGGTCCACCATGACCAATAAGAGTATAAGTGACCGCCAGAGGAGCCATGTCAACGGGACGGGCGCCTCTGGCGGTTGGCGAATATTTCAGGTGGCTAAAAAGGAGCTTTACCCTATTTTAGTCAAGTTAAAAATCCTTCACCAAGGGTAGGAACGTAGGCGTAGTCAGGAGGACTCATGACCCTTGATTATCTATTGAAAAGATTAGGCTTTTTCGTCCTGGTGGTGTGGGCAGCGGCCACCCTCATCTTTTTGCTTCCCAGGCTGGCTTCTGAAAGGAATCCCATCCTGGAGAGGATGGGCCGGACGGCAGCTGCAGCTGGCGTCATTTCAGAGGGGCTAGACGAGATGGTGAAGGAGTGGGAGGCTAAGTTTGGTCTGGACCAACCCTTGTGGAGGCAGTACCTGTATTACCTCAGGGATATGCTCCATTTAGACTTCGGTTACTCCCTCGCCTATTATCCTGCTAAAGTGCTAGACCAGGTTACAAGGGCATTGCCGTGGACCATCGGCCTCTTCGGCATGGCCACCCTTATATCCTTTGTTCTGGGTAGTTTTGGGGGAGCCCTGCTGGCCTGGCCCAAGGCACCAAGATTCTTACAGTATTTTCTGCCACTCTTTTTGACCTTGTCGGCTGTTCCTTATTACCTATTGGGTCTTGTTCTTTTGTTCCTCTTTGCCTTTACCACCCGTATATTTCCTCTGTCAGGAGGGTATTCGGTCGCGGTAGTGCCCAGCCTGTCCTTCCCTTTTATACTGGATATCCTGCGTCACTCGGTTTTGCCCGGCCTCGCCATGGTCCTCGCCGGGGTGGGATTCTGGGCTTTGCAGATGCGGGGGATGATGGTTTTAGGTCTGGAGGAAGACTACATAACTTTTGCCGAGGCTAAAGGGCTGGGGGGAAAGCGCATCTTCTTCAGATACGCCCTTCGCAACGTTCTTCTCCCTCAGGTTACCTCTTTTGCCCTATCCTTGGGCATGGCGATATCGGGTGCCATTCTAGTAGAGGTGGTGTTTGGGTATCCTGGCTTGGGGACACTTCTTCTCAAGGCAGTCTCTGGGTTTGATTACAATCTGATTAACGGAGTCGTTTTTATCATCATCATCATCATAGCCGTGGCCACCCTCTTAGTGGATCTGCTATACCCTTGGCTCGACCCACGGATAACTTACCGTAGGGGGATGAGATGAACGCATTGAGGAAAAGGTTGTGGGGGGCGGTAGCCTATGGTCGTCGTAACCCCAAATTGCTCAGTGGAGTGGGCCTCATCCTCGCTCTTGTTCTTTTTTGGTCGATAGGTTCCCTTCTGGTGAGTCCCACAAGGGCTGAGCCCCTAGCCGGCCTGCCCAGCCAATCACCTTCTTGGCAGTACCTTTTAGGTACGGATAGCCATGGAAGAGATCTCCTGGCTGTTATAATGGTGGGGACGGGCTTTACCCTCAGAATTGGGCTCTCGGCAGGGGCAATTGGTCTGGGGATAGGTATGATTCTGGGGTTTCTGTCAGGCTATTATGGCGGCCTTCTAGACACTGTCATCAAGGGGGCTGCTGACGTATTGCTCACACTGCCGCTCCTTGCTGTCCTGGTGGTGGTAGTCGCTATGATGCCAGGGGTTATCTCTTTGAATGTCATGATCCTGGTAGTGGCATCCCTGTCGTGGATGTTGCCCACTCGCGCTATCAGAGCCCAGGTGCTCACCATGCGGGAGAGAGCATACATCCAGGTGGCCAGGCTCTCGGGTATGAATAACTTAGAGGTCATCGTCAAAGAACTAATGCCTAATCTTCTGCCTTACCTGGCGGCTTGTTTTGTGGGGGCGACGGCCGGGGCTGTTCTGGCTTCTATAGGTCTTGAGGCCCTGGGTCTTGGTCCCCAGCACCTACCCACTCTGGGGATGACCATCTATTGGGCAATATCATACGCCGCCATGCTTCGTGGCATGTGGTGGTGGTGGGCGCCACCCGCTGTTATTATTGCACTCCTCTTTGTGGGGCTATTCCTGCTCACTGCCGGGCTGGACGAGATAGCCAATCCCAGGCTCAGGAGGGGGATGTGACGGCTGAGGTTCTCCAGGTGCACAACCTGCGGGTGTATTACCAGACAGCGGTGGGTCCGCTGAAGGCGGTGGACGGGGTAACCTTCAGCCTCAAGTCTGGGGAAAGGTTTGGACTGGTGGGGGAATCAGGGTCAGGTAAGTCCACGCTGGCCTTTGCTCTCATGCGCCTCACCAAGCCTCCGGGGTGTATTGAGGGAGGACAGGTTCTGCTGGACGGCCTGGACCTGATTAAGCTCTCTGAGAGTGAGATACGCAAAGTCCGCCTGGCCCAGATAGCTCTGGTGCCCCAGGGGGCTATGAACTCTCTCAACCCGGTGATGCGTATTAAGGACCAGATTATTGATGGCATACGAGACCACTTGAATGAGATACCCAGAAGTGCTCTGGAGGAGCGTGTGCACGAACTTTTGAAGAGGGTGGAGCTGAAGCCTGAGGTGGCCAATATGTTTCCTCACGAACTGAGCGGGGGAATGAAGCAGAGGGTGTGCCTAGCCATAGCTATCTCTCTGAGTCCCAGGGTCATTATCGCCGATGAGCCTACCAGCGCCCTGGACGTGGTGGTGCAGAGGCAGGTAATGCTCACTTTGGGTCAAGTGCAGGAGAGCCTGGGAGCATCGGTATTGCTGGTGGGGCACGATATGGGACTCATGGCTCAGTTCGTGGGCCGCATCGGTGTGCTGTATGCAGGAAAACTGGCGGAAGTGAGTTCTGTGAGGGAGGTGTTTAAGGAGCCCCTGCACCCTTATACTCAGCTCCTTATTGCTTGCCCTCCCTCTCTGAAGGAAAAAGGGGAGTTCAAGGGAATTCCCGGTCTCCCCCCCTTGCTACTGAACCCACCATCGGGATGCGCCTTTCACCCCAGGTGCCCACAGGCTATGAGCCGCTGTTCTGTTGAGGTCCCCAGCCTTAAAGAGGTGTATCCAGGGCGATGGGTTGGCTGCCATTTATACACTGAGGTTAAGAGATGACAACACTTCTTGAGGCCCGCAACGTTACCAAGGTCTTCGGCAGTGGAGGTCTTTTTAAGAGGAAGGAGACCATCGCGCTGGAGAATGTGTCCCTGTTTATAAGGGAAAGCCCCCCCTCTATTACGGGCGTAGTCGGGGAGAGTGGCAGTGGAAAGACCACCTTGGTCAGGCTTCTGCTGGGTTTCCTCGCTCTTACTGAAGGGGAGGTGCTATACAAGGGGAGAGATCTCCAAAAGATGTCACGGGATGAGCGATTAGAGTTCCGAAGGGAGGTACAGGTTATCTTCCAGGACCCCTTTGAGGTGTATAACCCGTTCTATAAAGTTGACCACGTGCTCACCACTCCTGTAACCAAGTTTCACCTTGCCAGCTCCAAGAGCGAGGCCCGGAAGTTGATCGAGCACGCCCTTGAAGCAATAGGCCTCCAGCCAGAGGAAACCCTAGGCCGCTATCCCCATCAGTTGAGCGGCGGCCAGCGGCAACGGGTAATGGTGGCGCGAGCTTCTCTTTTGAGGCCTCGGATTATCCTTGCCGATGAACCTGTGTCCATGGTTGATGCCTCTCTTCGGGCCACTATCCTGGAGAGCCTTCGTAAACTGAGCCAGAAGTTCGGTATCTCCCTGCTGTATATCACCCACGACCTCACAACGGCTTACCAGATCAGCGACAACATCATAGTACTCTATCAGGGGTCTGTGGTAGAAGTAGGTGACGCAGAGCTGGTGATCAAGAATCCTCAGCATCCCTATACCCGACTGCTTGTAGCATCCATCCCCGTGTCCGATCCGGACCAGAGCTGGGGACAGGACAGCACTCCCGTCTTGGTGAGTAAAACGTCTACCAAGCTGAACCGAGGCTGTAAGTTCGTGGATCGTTGCCCTGGTGCCATGCCCGTATGCCACGAGAACCCTCCACCTTTCTTTCAGACCGATGGCTACCGTGCCGTGCGTTGCTACCTCTACAAGGAGGCCTCTGTGATCGCAGACGAGACAATGGGAAAGGCATTGGACCAAAAAGGATAAGGCCAATTCTTTCCCTCTCTTTAGGTCTTCGCTCCACTCTGCAGTTAGCCGGTTCCATCCCCACCACATATTCTGTCTCTCCCATCATCTTCCACAACTCAGATATACTCCCAACCCGTTCTCTTCTATACTTTCATTTACCAGGGCACATCTCACAAACTCATTCGCATCTACCCGCATTTTGTGGTAGTAAACCTTCTCTTTGAAATCAGGTATGGAGGCGCTAAATCTGGCCAGGTAGAAGATCGCCAGCAAAGGGATCTGCCGTTGTAAAAAGCTCCTTCTTGTCAAAGATCTGATGGTGAAATTTCAAAGTTTAATTGACACTTGAAACTCGTGGAAGTTGACAATTGGAAGCACCCCCAGTATAGTGGTTCCGAGTCGTTGTAATTTCAATAAGAATGTGGCGATGCCTTTGTTCCTCTTGAATATCTTGAGAAATGAGTGGTGATGAAGAAGGTAGTGGAAGGTGCAATAAGTCTTTTTTTCCCTGCCGAGTGTAGAATATGCAAAAGATCGCTGGAGCCTCTCAATCGTAGCTTCATTTGCAGCGGTTGCTGGAGCAAGATCAAGTGGGTAGTGCCTGCCTATTGTTCAAGGTGCAGCAAACCCTTGCCCTCTTGCCACGTCCCCGGGGAATCCTCCCCCCTTCTGTGTAGAGAATGTCTTCGAGAACCTCCTCTTTACACGAGGTTGCTTGTTCCCACCCTTTATGAAGGTGTAATGAAGAAGGCTATTCATCTTCTTAAATATGAAAGAAAAGAAGGAATATTCGTGGAGATAAAGAGGATTTTGGCCAGGTTTCTGGAACAAAACTTTCTAACTTTTTCTCAGCTTGATGAAATTATTCCCATTCCCCTGCATCGAAAGAAATTAAGACAGAGGGGATTTAACCAGGCTTATCTTTTAGCTCGTTTCATGTCCAGATTCTTGGAAGTGAAGCTAGCCCACAGCTCTCTTCTGAGGGTTAGGGAAACCCAATCCCAGACGAAACTCAGCAAGCAGGAAAGAGCGGCCAATGTGAAGGGCGCTTTTAGGGTCAAGAATGGCAACTCTTTTGAGTGCAAAACCATCCTTTTGGTAGACGACGTGTATACAACGGGGGCCACCCTTAGAGAGGCGGCCAGGCTCTTAAGGACCTTTGAAACAAAAGAGATTGTCGCTTTTGCCCTGGCCCGCGCTCCCTAATGTAGATAATCCAAAGCGGCTATGTAGCGACGGACAGGAATTGTCCTGATGTGTTTTGTTGACAAACTCTAGGTGGTGTATTATATTTTGGAGTGAACTTTCCAGTTTTAACAGACAGAAGGAGGTAAGGGTATGCCAGAAGAGGACAGTGTAAACCGAGAAGAGGACAGTGCAATGCCTGAAGAGGACAGTGCAAAGGTAGAGGAAGACAGTGCAGAGCCAGAGGAAGACAGTGCAAAGGTAGAGGAAGACAGTGCAAAGGTAGAGGAAGACAGTGCAAAGCCTGAAGAAGACACTGCAGAGCTAGAGGAAGACACTGCAAAGGTAGAGGAAGACAGTGCAAAGCCAGAGGAAGACAGTGCAAAGCCAGAGGAAGACAGTGCAAAGGTAGAGGAAGACAGTGCAGAG
>JAUWAK010000155.1 GCA_030602105.1 Candidatus Aerophobota bacterium
GGGAACTTATGAGGCAAAGAGTTTCATCCGGGTAGATTGGCCCACCTATCCTCTTGAGGAGATCCTCTGGCGTCTGGACAGGGAAGAGCATGATTTGAAAAGAATATGCGTTTCTATGATATCCAATCCTCGAGCTATCTCAGACATAAAGCTAGTTTCACAAAGGATTATTGAAGCAAAGCTTAATATTCCACTGTCTCTCCTTATCGCCCCTACTATTCTCACCCCTCTGGATCTGGCCGAATTTAGGAAATATGGGGTAGATCGAATGGGAGTGGCCATTGACGCTGCTACGGAGGATATTTTCCGTCAAATGCGAGGTGAGGGAGTTAAGGGACCCCATCGATGGGAAACTTACTGGGAAACCGTAAGAGCGGCTCTTCGGGTATTCGGAAAGGAGAAGGTAGGAGTCCATCTAATCGTTGGACTCGGGGAAGCTGAAAAGGAAATGGTAATGTGCATTCAAAGAGTTCATAGTATGGGAGCCAGAACCCATCTCTTTTCCTTTTATCCTGAGACTAGCTGTTCGCCCTCTTATCTTTCCCCACCCCCCTTAGTTGAGTATCGAAGGATTCAGCTTGCTCAGTACCTTGTGGAGAAAGACCTCCTTGCTGTGGATGAGATTTCATTCAGTGAGGAAGGGAATATCCTGGATTTCGGGACAGATAGCACAGGACTGGATGAAGTGATCCAAGCCGGTCACCCTTTTCAGACAAGCGGCTGCCCAGGTTGTAACAGGCCTTATGCTAACTCTCGACCCGGTCCTGAAATACGGAACTACCCTTTTCCACTTTCCCGAGAGGACATCCAGAGGGTGAGAGAACAGATATGGCTAATATAACCCTTAACGATGCCTGGGGACTGGCTAGAGAGAATTTTGGCTGGGAGGTCGTCTTTTATGTTCCCGCTCTGAAAGGGTATAGAACAACTGAATACCGGAACTCCTCCCGGCCTCTCTTTGTCCCCGTATCAGTCACGGGCACCCGTTGCCAGCTAAACTGCCTACATTGTCGGAAAACCCTGCTCAAGGACATGTATCAAGTTTCCTCCCCTGATGAGCTTTACCAGCTCGGGGCCTACTTAAGAAAGCTAGGGTGTCATGGCATTCTTCTCTCTGGGGGTTCCACTTCGAATGGGGAGGTTCCCCTTATTCCTTTTCTTTCCGCTGCGGGATCCTTAAAAAGGGATCTAAAAATAAAGATAGCTGTTCACACAGGGCTGGTAAGCAAGAATTTAGCCCAAGCCCTGGCGGAGGCTGAAGTTGATACTGCCATGGTTGATATCATTGGCTCTGATGAGACTATAAGAGAGGTATGCAACATGAGGGCCAGCGTTGATGATTTTGAAAGAAGCCTGGGTTATCTCTATCAATACGGAGTCAAGACATCTCCCCATGTAGTAATTGGCCTTCACTTTGGAAAAATAGTGGGAGAAGAAAAAGCCTTGGAGCTAATTTCCTCTTACCCTGTTGCTTCTCTGGTCCTGGTAGTACTTAATCCCCTTTCATCCACCCCCATGGCCCTCGTAAAACCTCCTCATCCTCTCAGGCTGCGAAGCATATTTCTTAAAGCCAGAATGATGTTTCCCAGAACTCCCCTTGTTCTCGGTTGCGCTCGACCGGGAGGAAAACACAAGAAGGTAACAGATTTCATCGCTCTGGAGGCAGGTTTCAACGGGATTGCATATCCCACGGATGGCATTGCTTCCTACGGCAGAAAAAGGGGACTTAAGGTTAGGTTTGAGGAATGCTGTTGTTCTCTTATATTTGAAACAATGGCTGGAGGTAGGTAGTACTTTTTTTGTTTAGGCCAGTCCCTCTATGATGTGGCTAAGGTTTGCTCCTGCCGGTACCATAGGATAGACATTTTCCTCACGACAGATTCTGAAGTCCATGATGACTGGACCATCTATACTTAAGGCTTTATCTAGAGCCGGCTCCACCTCATCAGCCTTATCTACCCTGATCCCTTTAGCTCCGTAAGCCTCGGCTAGTTTAACAAAATCGGGTGTCCCTTCAAGGTCTACTTGAGAGTACCGGGAATCATAGAAGAGTTGCTGCCATTGCCTTACCATCCCTAAATAGCCATTGTTCAAAATGGCCACCTTAACGGGAACATTGTAATTCACCACGGTAGCCAATTCCTGAATATTCATCTGAAAGCTGCCGTCCCCGGCTATGTCAAAAACAACTCTATCCGGACAGCCAATCTGGGCTCCAATGGAAGCAGGAAATCCATACCCCATTGTTCCCAGTCCACCGGAAGATATGAAAGTGCGAGGTTTGGTAAACCTGTAGTATTGAGCAGCCCACATCTGGTTCTGACCCACTTCAGTGGCAATGATAGCGTCTCCCCTGGTAACCTCGTATATTTTCTCCACTATGAACTGAGGCTTGAGGCCTCCTTTCATATCATACTTCAGGGGATGTTTTTCTTTCCAGTCCTGGATTTTTCCGTCCCATTCTCGGCGTCTTCTCGCGCCTTTTTTGACACTCAGGAGGAGCTGAGAGAGGATATCTTTGGCATCACCGACAATAGGAATATCTACCCTGACATTCTTGCTGATCGCGGTAGGATCAATATCCAGATGGATGATCTTGGCATGAGGGGCAAATTCTGAGATTTTGCCAGTGATGCGGTCATCAAACCTCGCTCCCACAGCAATAAGTAGATCTGACTCTTGAACA
>JAUWAK010000124.1 GCA_030602105.1 Candidatus Aerophobota bacterium
CTCTGCAGTAGTCGTTGTGCCCACCTACCTTTGGTCCAGGACAATGTTTACCTTCGCGACTGAGTCGGCAAAATCTCTTGCCCCCCCACCCTGGCTCACAACTTCCAGGAGTTTACAGGAATCCATTACTTTGATGCCTGAGAGTATGTTAATCCTGGTCCTCTTAAAGACCGATAAGCTCAAAGGGGTTGTGGCCCCAACCAAGGCTACCATGTGGGCACCCCGCAGGTAAGTGAGTAGGCTATCGATAGTCTTGTTAGCGATGGATGTTGCTGAGATAATCGCAACCGAGCACTGAGGCAGGAGCAGAGGCTCAGTCCAGTCCGGTTGATACTCTTTTACTCCCTGCAGTGGGTACCTCTCGAAAACAAATAACTTTCCTGCTCTATTTCGAACCCAAGGTATTAGAGGCATAAACGCTCCCACCATTCCCACAGTGTCCTTTTTCGATATTCTTAAATGCTTTGTAATGTCTCCAGGGACAGTTTCTGTATTCTCAGGTTTCAATAAGGCATTGATGGCAGCTACACCTACTGTCGAGGGTAGAATCTCAGTGGATCTGGCAAGGTCTACCAGCTCCCCGGCACCTTGATTCCTGAGATTGCCAGGATATTTCGAGGGATATGGAAGCTCGTGGGTTGGAGTAGCAGCAAGACCACAGCTTCCATCATCGAGGACGACACCTGTGTATTTGAGGCCGATGCGAACGTCAACAGCTAATCGCTTCTTTGCTGCATCTTTAACCTGGGATATGAGCTCATCAACAATCATTCTAATCTCCTACGGGAAAGATAGAGACCAGGGTTTTCTTCTTCAAGATAACTTAGAATCCCACTCATATCTTCAGCAACCTCTCAAATGACAGTTTCCCATCAAAGGAACCAAGCAGGGCCAGGTTCAAGTTTTTCTCCTGAAAGATATTCTCCGACACTCGTCTGACGTCCTCCCGGCTAACCTTATCGAGTCCCTCCATTACTTCCTCCACAGGCTTAATCCTGCCTTGAAGGAGTTCCTGTTTTCCTAGAAAGGAGGCCAGCCCCTCGGAGTTCTCTAAGCCCATGACGATCTTTCCCTTAAGGTAGTTCTTGGCGCGCCGAAGCTCGCTGGGCTTAAGCAGGGATTCTCGCAGCCGGTGAAACTCACGTATAATAGCCCCTATCACCTCCCCTACCTTCCTTCCATCGGTTCCCGCCTCCACGCAAAGATTGCCTGTGTCCAATAGAGTCTGTACTCCTGAGCCGACAGAGTAAACCAAGCCCATCTCTTCTCTTATCTTGATAAAGAGACGGGAACTCATGCACCCTCCCAGAATTGTGTTTAAAACCTCCAGTACGTAGCGGTCCGGATGAGGGAGGTTTATGAAGGTGCGTACTCCTAAACAAATCTGAGTTTGATCTGTCTTCCTTGATAGCGCCCTGAAGGCAGGCTTTGTCTGATTCTCGTTCACCGGGACGGGGGTGGCTGATTTCTTGCCAGTAGCACTGCCAAAATAGTCTCTAACCCAAGAGACCACCTTGCCCGGGTCTATTTTCCCGGCAACGGCTACTACCATGTTGTCCGGGGTGTAGCAATCTTGCCATAGGTTAGCCAGCTCTTCTCGATTTAGTCTCGGTAAGACCTCTCTGGACGCAGCAATATCCCAGCCCAAGGGGTGGTCCCCGTAAAGAAGAGACTGATACACATCCACAACATATTGGGAGGGAGTATCTAGAATATTATTGATCTCCTGCAAAACAACCCCCTTTTCCAGCTCGATATGTTCTTTAGCCAGTCTGGAGTTACAAATGATATCTGAGAGAACGTCCACGCCCAAGAGCACCTCATCAGCGGGCAATTTTACATAGAAGAGAGTGTACTCCATTCCCGTGAGTGCATTGAATTCTCCTCCAACGGCATCTATCTCTGAGGCGATGGATAGAGCGTCCGGGCGCTTTTTTGTCCCTTTGCCAAGCATATGTTCCAAAAAGTGAGCTATCCCTACCAAATTCTTTGTCTCATAGCGGGAGCCCACTCCCACAAAAACTAGAACGCTGACTGTTTTCGTCTCTCTCATAGGATGAACGACGATGCGAAGGCCCCTCTCTCCTATGACTTTCCTGTATATACTCTTTTGTCTTCTTCTCTCCATTTACTCATCCAGCTATACTGAAGTCATTCTGCCCTAGACTCAAAATCCACTCATTTGATAGACAAAGAAAACCACCAACATTATACCGGAAGCCAGAATCACCCCAATCAGAGCTTGCCCAAGAGTGTGCCTCCCGCGATGGAGCCTGGCCCAAACCACCATGGGTACCAGACCCATGATAGGAACAGCGTAGGACCGAACTAAGATAAAAAGACCAGCAGCACAGGCTGCGATAGCGGCAGAGTGAGCGCTCACCTTTGTCCTAAAAGTAACCAGAATTACAGCAATGGCAGTAATAGCGTACCCCGACACGATAACGAGCAGCCCCAGGGGAGCCTCAACGTAGGCCAAAACAGTCAAGTAGGCCGGCAAGAGGGGAAGGGCCACCAGCAGGAAGATTTTCCTTTCCTCGCTGATAGAAACGTGAAGATCGGTAATCCTTCCTCCTTTAAACAAAGCAAAGCTCACCCCTAATGGTATGACCGTGGTGAATAGGATCTGCACAGGAAACCAGATCATAAATTCTCTGGCATTATCAGCAAAATGGAGGGATGAGACGATGGCAAAAAGAACAGCGACGACATAGGGGCTCATCGTCATAGAGACATAGAAGGCAATTTTCTCTTTCAAAGCCCCTTTCTTCATGATTACACCCCTCACCAACGATGATTCTCCATTCTAGCGTAAAATGCCAGATTTGTTAAGCTTAATCTAATGCTTGCCTTGATAGCAAATCCTATCTTCCTTGTTGACCCACCCCGTCGTAACATTCCTGCCTGGGAGATACTATGGTGGGAGCTTCTAAAGGGAGAGAGCGACCAGTGAAGTGACGAATTTGACGGAACCATACCCTGCCGTTACAATGTCATTCATGAAGTTGATCTATTTTATTCGGTTCCAGACCAGGTGTGATATTAGGGGAAGATAAATCCCAATTGTCATCTATGATGTGAGGTTGCGATTACAGCAGGAGCAAAATAATGAGCGAAGATGTTGTCTGGGTTAATTTTAATAATATGGAGAAGTTTATGGTGGACGTCTTTGAAGGATTAGGAGTTGCTGGAGAAGATGCAAGAATCTCGGCTGACGTTCTGATTACTGCAGATAAAAGAGGAATAGACTCTCACGGTATTAACCGCTTAAAACCGATATACTATGACAGAATTAAGGCAGGAATTCAGTCCCCTGTTACTCGTTTTGAAATTGTGAAAGACGGACCAACCACAGCTGTTGTTGACGGCCATAATGGTATGGGACAGGTAATTTCTAAGAAGGCCATGGATGTGGCC
>JAUWAK010000029.1 GCA_030602105.1 Candidatus Aerophobota bacterium
GGCAATGTTGGCTATGCCTCTACTCCCAGCGGTTACCGCCACCTCATCATTAGCTTTCAACCTTTCTTTCAGCCCTGATCTGGCGATCCCCTCTTTTAGTTCCCTAGTAACATTGTCCAAGCTCGGAGCCTCAAATATCTGCCGGACCTTTACCATGCCGGGTAACTCTCTTTCCTTCATGTCGGTCTCCTTCCTAGTCTCAAAAGTTGGACCCAGTGTCCTATCAGACAATTCCTTACCGCCAATATGCAGCTCATCCTCATCTGTACATAAACATCTCATCTTCTTCGGGGAGAACGAAATCTTTCTCCTTCAAGACAAATTCATTCAAATAAGCACTAGCCGAACCTACTGAGAATTTCCCGGGGCTTAACCCGGTTCATGCGAAATCCCAGCTCATCCGGAGGAATTCCCAGAGCAAGACCAAGAACCTGGGGGTAATAAAGAACAGGCAGATTAAATTCAGTCTCTGACTGTTTTTCTATTTTCTTCTGATTCCCCTCATACATGATGTTGCAGAAAGGGCAAATAAGAACAAGAGCATCGGCTCCGCTAGCCTTGATATGATCGAGCTTTAGGGCTGCTATCTTCAAAGCCGTCGCTTCCTCTACTCCCAGAACGCCCCCACCGCAGCACTCATTTTTATCCTCGTAGGGAATAGATTGGGCCCCCGTCACCCGGATAAGCTCATCAAGAGTACGAGGATTCTCGGGCTCGTCGAACTTACCATACACTTCGGAGGGCTTGAGGTAATGACAGCCATAGTGGGCGGTGAAGTTGAACTCCGAAAGGGGACGTTTTACCATCTCCTTGATCTTCGCCAATCCTACATCTTCGTGCAGAATTCTCACAAAGTGCTTCACATGGATCTTCCCATGGTATTTCCTATTGGTGACAGAGAGATCCTCGTTTATCCGATTTCGGAGAGCTCGATTCTCCTTGACCTGTTTGTCTACCTCAGTGAGTACCGAGGAACAGGCGCTGCAAAGCGTACATATATCTAAATTAGCCTCCTCTGCCAGACTCAAATTCTCGGCCGCCATTAACATGAAAGTCATTCTATCCACCGATTTAACCGGGAAACCACAGCAGCTGAATTCTGGTATATCCAGAAATTCTAAGCCCAGCTTCTCCCCTACTTTCCTGGCAGCAAGCTCATAGTTCAGAGCCCTTACCGGCACCGTACATCCCAAGAATAGAGCATACTTCATTCGGCTCCCCCCTCGTCCTTCACCAGTTTCTCCATTCCGGTCTTTCGAAAGAGCTTGCGAATCCCTTCAACGTTTTCCCTTATCTCGGGCAGACCCCACTTGGCTCTTTTCTTGTTATCAAATTCGGTAATCTCATAGAGTCTTCCGTGGGCGAAGAGGACCTCAAGTTGAGCCCTAAAAGAGGGGTGGATGTGACCCTGCCTTACAGCGATGTTCTTGATAGCGTTCATCAGGCCAGGAATTCTCACATCCTGAGGACATCTCTCCTCACAGGTATAGCAACTGGCGCATAGCCAGATAAAATCACTGGTGAGGACTTCTTGCCTCATACCCAAGATAGCCATACGGATGATCTTTCGAGGATTGTACTCATCGTTCATTTCTCTGACTGGACAAGTTGCAGTGCAGGTGCCACAGGCAAAACAACGAGTCACGTGCTCTCCACCAGGCTCTTTCATTATCTCATACTTGAAATTTGGATCAAGTTTCGATACGTCGATCATCCTATTCCTCCCCTACCTTCTCGAGCTCATCCTCTTTGAAAACAGCAAGTGGTATTTCCTCCTCAAGGCTCCTTCCCGGCACATATTTGAATACTCCCTGCACCTGGTGTCCTACCATTTTGAATATCTTCAAGAGAGCGATGTTGCTGGGACAGGCCTGCTCACATAGGCCACATCCCACACAGCATACAGCCATATGGTTCATTCTTCCCAGGTGAAAGAGAAGAGTGTCGGTGGGCATCTTTAGGATGCCCTTCCTGTCAGCCAACTGCAGATATTTTGAAGGTTCAAATTCGAAAGTGGACGAGCTGAAAAAACATTCCTTGCAGTAGCACAGTGGACAAGCAGTCATACAATTATGACAATTTATACAGGTGGCAAAGACGGATGAAAGATTCTCCCAGCCGGAGATTTCTTTGCGTGTCCGGGAAAAGAGCTCATCCCTCTTGTTTGTCCTCTCTTGGGTAAGCTGTGATATTGCTTTTTCTCTCTGGGGAAAAGATTGGGAGGAGTCCAAATGCAAGGCAGCCAAGATTTCCTCGCCTCTTTGACTACCAGCTTCCAATATGAATTTCTCCTCCCACTCTAACCCGATGAAGCCCACTGTAAGATCGCCGAAAGCAGGTACTGAGTGCTCACAAACCCGGCAGGCTGGCCTCAGGTAAGAACCCTCCTCCCCCTCCTTGACACCTTCCAACAGAGAATGGGTAGGGTCCTCTTTCCGGGAAACCATATCAGCGTAGTCTCTTACTGAATAGGTGCCCAGGCAATCTATTCCGATGGTAACCAAGTTGTCCAAAGACGCCTGTTTCAGCTTGACCAATTCTATAAGGGCTCTAATCTCGCAAGAGCGCATTACCAAACCTAAGGGCTTCGGACTGGCGCCAAGCCTGGTGATATGAGAGACAATCTGGGCCGAGCTTACCGGAAGAACAGGAGCAAGTACATTGGCTCCTTCCAGCTTCTCGGGTTCTGTCACAAGGGTTTGCACGACACTTTCTTTAGAGGAAACGGGCTGAGGAACCAGAACAGCCTCAAGCAGCCCTTTGTTAAGCAGATCCGCCAACAGAGAGTTTATGCTCTGTCTAAGATTCCTATTCTTGACTCTCATCAGGACCCCTCGTGCCATAGCGGCCCCCTTCACGTCCACCAAAGCCTGGCCACAGGATTTGGACCTAACTCTCTCATATCGCTGGTCATCCGCGAGACAGTATCCGCGTATCTTTTCCCTTCACTAGCGCTGATCCAGCGGATTCTGACTCGCTCATCCTCCAGTCCAAGAGCTTTCATGATCTCCTTTAGTATGGTGATTCTGCGCCGAGCCTTGTAATTTCCACTCACGTAGTGACAGTCACCGGGGTGACACCCGCCCACCAGAACACCGTCGGCTCCTGCCAACAGGGCTCTAAGGATATAAGCGGAGTCTACCGATCCACTGCACATTACTCTGATGGGTCTTATGTTTGGGGGATACTGCATTCTGGAAGTACCAGCCAGATCAGCCCCAGCGTAGCTGCACCAGTTGCACAGAAAGCCGACAATCTTCGGTTCAAACTGACCCATCCCTATCTCCTACGTATCCTTTCCGGAAAGCTAATCTAGGGTCACACCGCTGCATCCACCATAAACAGGAGCTCTTTTCTAGTGAACCCTGCTTGCTGGAGCGCTCCGCTGGGACAAGCAACAGAGCAGCTCCCGCATCCCTGACAGAGAATCTCTATCACCCTGGCCTTTTTGGTTTCCTCATCAATCTCTATAGCCTCATAGGGACAAACGCTCGCGCATATGCCGCATCCACGGCACTGCCTTTCATTGGTCTGGACAATAATGGTTTCCGACTCAATCTCAGGCTGGGAAAGAATAGTACAGGCTTTCTCAGCCGCTGCCTGAGCCTGAGCGACCGTTTCATCAATAAGCTTCGGCCCATGAGCCATTCCAGCCAGGAAAATCCCGCGCCTGGAGAAGTCCACCGGACGAAGTTTAACATGAGCTTCTAAGAAGAAACCGTCTTCATTGACAGGGACCTTCAGAATCTCGGCCAGCCGGGGGCTATCTTTCGGGGGAACAATAGCACAGCTCAGCACCAGAAGATCCACGCTAAAGAGAAGAGGCCTTTGGATAATGGGATCCGTCACTTCAACCTGAAGTACCCCATCCTTCAGCTTGACCTCGGGCTTTTTGTATTCATCGTATCTAACAAAAACAATCCCCTTGCTTCTAGCCTCCTGGTAGAATGATTCCTTGAAACCATAGGTTGTCATATCCCGATAGAGAATAAAGATATTGGCTCCGCTGTTCAACTCTCTTATCTTCAGAGCATTCTTCACCGCATCGCTGCAGCAGACCCGACTGCAGTACGGCCTATCCTTGTCACGAGAACCTACACATTGAATCATCACCACGGTCTTGGTCTTCTTGATGCCGGCGCCCGGTTGCGTGAGCATATCCTCTAGCTCAAGCTGGGTAAGGATTCTCTCATCTTCTCCATACAAGTACTCTTGGGGTTTCATCTCCTGGGCTCCGGTGGCCAGAATGATAACTCCGTGCTCCAGCGAAACTGCCCGAGGACTAGAACCATCGTCAGCCTGGCTCATGGTTGTGGTATAACTGCCCACGTATCCTCCTACATTCTGTATTTCGGCCCCCTTGTAGACTCTTATCCGGGGATGCTTCTGGACCTGAGTAGTGAGGGAGTCCCTAAAATTGGAGATATCCTTGCCCTCCAGGGTATAATGCATATTCTTGAGGTTTCCCCCGAGGTTCTTTTCCCTTTCCACCACATGGACTTCGAACCCTTGGTCAGCAACGGATAATGCTGAGACCATCCCGGCAAGACCCCCGCCGATGATAAGAGCCCTCTGGATAACCGAAGAGTGCATAGCAAAAAGAGGCTGAATGAGAGCAGCTTTGGCCACAGCCATCCTCACGAGTTCCTGGGCCTTCTGGGTAGCTCGCTCAGGCTCCCTCATATGAACCCAGGAACACTCTTCTCGAATGTTGGCTATTTCGAGGAGATGAGGGTTCAAACCGGCTTCCCTGACAGTTTCCTGGAAAAGAGGCTCATGAGTCCTAACCGTTCCGCAAGCTACCACTACCCGATTAAGCTGGTGCTTCCGAATGGCTTCTTTCATCTTTTCCTGGGTGCCCTGAGAGCAAGTCTGGAGGTTCTCCTCAACATAGACCACTGCGGGTAGACTTCCTGCCAGCTCCACCACCCTCGGAACATCGACTGTTCCTCCGATATTCATACCGCACCTGCAGACGAAGACGCCTATCCTCGGCTCCTCGTCGCTGACGTCTACCTCAGGAGGATAGTGCTTCTTCTCCGTTAGCTTTCCTCTCACCTCAGAAAGAAGCGAAGAAGCCATGGCAGCTGCGCCACTGGCCTGAACCACAGTCTCAGGAATATCTTTGGGACCACTGACGGCTCCACAGACATAAATCCCCTTCTTAGAGGTCTGGACAGGGGAGAAAAGGTCAGCCCTGGCAAATCCATAATCGTTGAGCTCAATGCCTAATTTTTGAACGACCTCTTGCGTTCCTGATGGTGGGTCGAGAGCCAGGGAAAGTACCACCAAATCGTATTCCTCCTCCTTGAGCTCTCCCTCTTCGCTCTCATATCTGATTCTTAGATTGCTAGTCTGAGGGTCCTCTTTAACAGCAGCCACTCGCGACCGACGATATTCCACACCGCACTTCTTCCTGGCCCTTTCATAATACCGATCAAAATCTTTCCCAAAACAGCGCATATCCATAAAGTAGATATGGCAGGTAATATTGGACCCGCTGGTGCCCTCCTTGGCAATGATCGCCTCCTTGGTGGCGTGCATGCAGCACACCGACGAACAATAGGAACGACCATCTAATTTCAGATCGCGAGAACCTACGCATTGAATCCAGGCAATTTTTCGGGCAGGCTTTTTGTCTGAAGGTCTGAGCATTTGGCCTTGATATGGACCAGTACCACTCATAACTCTCTCAAATTGTAGACCCGTAATTACGTTGGGAAATATACCCCACCCGTATTCTTTCTTGAGGTGGGGATTGAGGGTATCGAAGCCCGAGGAGAGGATAATGGCTCCCACATTAACTTCAACTTTCTCCTCCTGCATCTCATGAACAATGGCGTTGGGCTTGCAAACCTTTGAACATTCCCGGCAATCAGAAGGGCAGATACTTTTGTCGATGACAAAGGATAGGATCTGGGGGTTGGGACGATAAATGGCCTTTCGCTTAACTAGGCCTTGCTCGAATTCGCTAGGAACCTCTACCGGGCAAACCTTTAGGCATTCCCCACAACCGGTGCATTTCTCCGTGATCACATATCGAGGAAGTTTCTTCACTGTCACTTTGAAATCGCCAGCTTTCCCTTCCACTTTTTCTATATCAGCGTAGCTCAGTAGTTCAATGTTAGAATACTGACCGAGTCCGAATCGAAGACAACCCTTGAGTTTTGGGGAAAGAATACACAAACGGCAGTCGTGGGTGGGGAAAGTCTTATCCAGTTGTGACATCGCTCCTCCAATGTCGGGTTTTCTATCCACAAGATATACCTTGAATCCTGAGTCAGCTAAATCGAGGGAGGCCTGGATACCTCCTATCCCTCCTCCAATTACCATTACCGCTCCCACTTTTTTGGCCATTCCTACTCCCCTACCTTAGCGTCCCTTCATAATGAGCGGTGAGCTGACGAGATTTGGTCTCGGGCCGAGTATAATCTGGCAAGAGAATGGGAGAGATGCGAGAAGTACGAATTCCGGCTTCCTTCAGCGCCTTCTCATATCTTCTCACGTGGTCCAGAGTAAGCTTTCCCAATTTGACTTTTCTGGCAGCCACAGCGGCCCTAATGCCAGCTCTGCGTCCAAAGACATTGTAGTCCAAAACCGAGTTGCCCATCAGTCGGTTTCTCCCGTGGACCCCACCAGAGGCCTCTCCAGCTACGTAGAGGCCTCTTAACTTGGTCTCGCACTTATCATTTATCTCCAACCCCCCGTTCTGATAGTGGAGGGTTGGAAAAACCAGCATAGGTTCCCTGGTAATATCAATCTCGAATCTATCATACTGGCGGTACATGGCGGGTAGATCCCGCCGAATAGTTCCCTCCCCACTGATAGCCTCGATCAAAGGGGAATCCAACCAGACCCCCACCTTGCCCGTTGGGGTCTTTATACCATTATCTCTTTCCGTGCATTCTCTGATGAAAGAGGCAGTTTCCACATCTCTAGGTTCAAGAGGAAAGACAAAGAGCTGGCCATGTTTGTTTACAGGCTGGCCTCCCAAGCCTCTCACCTTTTCGGTGATCAGGAAACCCATAATTTGCTCAGGATAGACAGCTCCTGTGGGGTGATACTGGACCGCGTCCATATAGAGAAGATTAGCACCAGCCCGGTAACCGAGAACCAACCCGTCAGCAGTTGCCCCATAATGGTTAGTGGTGGCAAAATCTTTTATATGAAGCCTCCCATAGCCGCCAGTAGCAATGATAGTGGATTTTGCTCGAACAATTTCGTATTCCTCTGTTTCAAGATTGTAGAGAAGGGTCCCTGCAACTTGACCCTTGTCATCCATGAGAAGTTCCACAGCAGGAGAAAATTCTATTACCTGGATATCCTCTGGATGATTCCTCACCTCGTCTCTTAAGACTCTCATAATGGCAGCCCCGGTGTAGTCTCTGGCCGAGTGCATCCTCTTGCGGGAGGTCCCTCCTCCCAGTTTGGTTACCATATTGCCATCAGGGTCCCTGTCAAACATAACCCCCAGATCCTCCAGCCACCTTATTACTCCCGGCGCATCCCTAGTCAGTGCTCTCACCAGTTCTGGTTTACTGTCAAAGTGCCCGCCACCCATCGCGTCCAGATAATGAATCAGGGGGGAATCGTTAGGATTCACAGCCGCCTGAATCCCTCCCTGGGACATCATGGAATTGGCATCGCCCATCCTGAGTTTGGTAGCCATTATGAGCCTTGCCCCGTTTTCCCTGGCTAGAAGTGCCGCAGCTGCCCCTGCTCCCCCACCTCCTATCACCAACACATCGGTATCGTAATCTATTCTGGAAAGATCGAAATCGTCAGGATTAATACGGGAATGCGACTCCAGAAGGTTAGCTACCTCAGAGGTAATTTTTTCTCCTTTGTTTGCTCCAACCCTTATCTCTCTCAACGAATCAGGTTTATAGTCGGGGTGAAAGTCTTTCAGAACTTCTTCCCTTTCTTTGGCACTCATGAGCGGGAATATCTTCTCACCGGATCTTGCAATCTTGAGCCTGGCCGGCCTGGTCCTCTCTACCTTCTTTAACGATTCTCTCATATAATCTGGGTACATAGTCCTATTTCTCGTCCAAGGTACGTTATCTCAGTTATCCTGATTCAATATCTCTCTCGTCGTAACGCCTGCTTAGAGTTTCCCTGTCCGCTCTCATAAGCTCCTGCATCCCTTGCTCATATTTGCCCTCTTTGATTTCCTCTACCCGTTTTTCGAGATAAGGGCCCTTTTTGCTGAGATACTTTCCGTATAACCTGCGCCCCAGGAGAGCCATATTGTACTGTACGATCTCCGCCGGACAGCGCATAGCACAAATACCACACATAATGCAGTCAAAGGAAAGATCCGCTAGCTTAGCTATATCACCGCGAACAGCTGCTTGAATATAGTCCATAACCTCTATATTCTGAGGGCAGACCTTGGTGCAGCTATTGCAGGAAAGACACCTCATAACCTCTGGATAAATGGTCTGTATAGCGGAAATCGAGGGTTGAAGTTCCTTAATATCGTATGTGGGCTTATTGGCTGGGGTAAAGGGGATTTGAGCGACATACATTTCAGGCTCAACCACGGTTTGACAGGCAAGACCTGCTTTTAGCTTGTAGTCATCAGCGCTGCGATACACAGTAACGCACGCACCACAAAAACCCTCTCTGCACCCTGCTCCTCGTTTGAGTTGATACCCTGCATACTCCATAGCCGTCATAATAGTGAGGTCCTCAGGTACCTGGTATCTCTTACCCATAATATAGACAGGAATGAGTTTTGCCTGGGTCGTCTCATTCTCTTTGCTGGAAGATACTCTGTCTCTCCTCATACTCGTAGGCCTCACTTTGATTAAGACCTTCTACGTTCCCGCAGCAACTTCCACCATTTCCACAATCTGTCTTTTGGTAAAGTTTCTTTGCTGCACCGCCCCAGAAGGACAGGCTACCGAACAGGCACCGCAGCCCTCGCAGATGACCTCGTTGATCCTGGCTATTCTTCTGCGAGGATCAAGTTCTATAGCCTCATAGACACAAGTTTCTACACATTGACCGCATCCCCGGCAAATCTCCTCATCCACAGTCGGTGCTATAGGCTCATGATAAAGGTGATCTTTGGAAAAAAGAGCCACTACCTTGCTGGCGGCCGCTGAGGCTTGAGCCACTGCTTCCGGTATATCCTTGGGTGCCTGGGATGCGCCAGCCAAAAAATAGCCAGCGGTCAGACTTTCCACCGGGCGAAGTTTGGGATGAGCTTCACTGAAGAATCCATACTCGTCTGTGGCCAGCCTAAGTTTCTCAGCTAGCTCCTTAGCTCCTTCACTGGACACCATAGCCGTGGCTAGAACCACCATGTCGGCTGAAATTTCAATCTTTCTCCCAGTAAGAGTATCAGCTCCCCAAACCTTTAGGGCATCGCCATCCTTGAATATTCGAGACACCCTTCCCCTCAAATAGAGAACGCTATCCTCTTCTATTCCCCTTTGAAGAAACTCCTCATAACCTTTTCCACTGCATCGCGTATCCATGTAAAATACGTAAGCCTGCCCATCGGGAACAGCATGTTTGTACAGCATGGCCTGCTTTATGGTGTACATGCAGCAAACTTTCGAGCAATAGGGATAGTGATGTTCGGGGTCCCGGGAACCGGCGCATTGAACAAAAACCACCTCCTTAGGAACCTTTCCATCGGAAGGTCTTCTCACCTCACCCTGGGTGGGTCCGGTAGGAGCGAGAAGTCTCTCGATCTGAAGTCCATCAATAACATCTTCATACTGGCCGTATCCGTACTCCCCGATCCTGGCCTTATCCATGAGATCGTACCCTGTGGCAATAATGATAGCTCCCACATTTTCTTCCATAAAAGACTCTTTCTGATCAAAAGCAATGGCCCCTACCGAACAGCTCTTGACGCAGGCGCGGCATCTGGCCTTGGTAAAGTAAAGACAGTTTTCTCTGTCAATGACCGGCTTGTTAGGCACAGCCTGAGGAAACAAAGTATAAATGGCCTTTCTTTGGCCCAAAAGCGCATGAAACTCTGATGGTACTTTTACTGGACATTTTTCTATGCACTGCCCGCAACCTGTACATTTATCGGGGTCCACAAAAGAGGCTTTCCTCCTGATCCTGACCTTGAAGTTACCTAAGTATCCCGAGGCATCTTCTAGTTCTGAGTAAGCCAGGATCTTTATCTTCGGATGCTGGCTGGCTTGAACCATTTTCGGGGTTTCGATGCATTGAGGGCAGTCTAGAGTAGGAAAGGTTTCGGAAAGCTGAGCCATATGCCCACCTATAGACTGATTCCTCTCCAACAGGAGGACCTCATATCCACTATCGGCGATATCCAGGCTAGCCTGAATTCCAGCAATACCTCCACCAATCACTAAAGCTTTCTTGGTCAAGGGTAGGACCAGGGGGGTGAGAGGATGGTTCAGCTTAAGTTTTTCAACGATAGTCTTTGTGTTTCTAGCTGCTTTTTCCGTAGCCGCTTCTCTATCTTTGTGGACCCAGCTACACTGCTCCCTTATGTTAGCAATCTCACACAAATAGGGATTCAGACCAGCCTGAGCAACAGTATTGCGAAAGGTAAGCTCATGCATGGTAGGAGAACAGGCCGCTACCACCACCCCCTCTAAGTTCCTCTCTTTGATAATCTTCCTCAGCATCTTTTGCCCAGGATCAGAGCACATATAGATGTAGTCTGTGGCGTACGATACCCCGGGGTACATCTTCATCTCGTCCGTTAGCTTGTCCACGTCCACCACCCCGGCGATATTCAATCCACAATGACAGACAAAAACTCCTATTCTCATCATGGGCTTTTTCCGGAAACAAGGATCCTATCCTGGAGAAGTGGACGAGGATCTACAAAATGGAGGTCGAAATGGCATGTCTCGACATCGAGTCCGAGGGCAACACTCAGAAGTTGAGTGAAGTAGAACACAGGAATTCTCTCAAAGCTGCTGAATTTGTCCTGAACGTTTTTCTGTCGAGAATCTAAGTTGAAATCGCACAGGGGACAGCTGACCACCACAGCTTCAGCTCCGTGCTGGGAGGCAGAGGTAAGAATGGTATGAGTTCTTTCCATCACCAAACCAACATTGGTAATGGTGTGATAAGATCCACAACACTCAGTCTTATAGGGATAATCGATTACTTCGGCTCCCAGAGCTTCGAGGAGTTCTTCCAACAGATGCGGCTGTTCTGCATCATCCAGAGCCACTGCGGTAGGACGCACCAAAAGACAGCCGTAATATGGAGCAAGT
>JAUWAK010000130.1 GCA_030602105.1 Candidatus Aerophobota bacterium
ATATATAATTCAAATCCTCAATAATCTTTCGCGTAAACCATCCGAGATATGACCCCATTTATTCCTCGTATCTTACCTTGCAGGAAATAGAATTTCTTAAGATTTGCCAGGGAGGCATCTATTTTGCTGAGAATTTTAGAAGAGTTAGGTCCATACAAAGCTATTACCATCTTGCGTGAGGTCTCATCTTCCGTCTCTCTTAAATCCTCCACTACCACCGGCCCTTCAATCTTGGCAAATATATCCTTGCTATCAAAAAGAATGTATCCGTCAGAAAGTCCCCTGAGCCATGACTTCACCTTTTCAGTATTGGCGGGGTTAGTTACCATCAAGTAATGATCCCTGCCTGTATTGTCCGGATTTAGACGCAAAATGGAGACATCATCGATAACTCGAGCATCCTTATCCAGAAGGAAGGAGCGAAAGATCCCTCCAGGTTTAAGGGTCGCTAAATCATTGGTAGATACCCCCTGCAAGAAAGGCTTCGCCCTTTCTCCGCTTATCCTAAGCAATCCTTTATCGCTCAGGTCAAAAAGTGCGGCCTTGCTATGAGCCGCCTCAAGTTCTTCCTGAAAGTCCTGGTAGCCAAGGGGCACTTTCCAGCCACTAGTCTGGACGAACTTCGCCCCAAGCATCTTGTGCTGAGAAAAAAGAGGGGTGTTCCTCACCGAGGATTCTTTTGAGTGATGATAATGAGGATAGCCAATACTAGGGGTTCGAGTAGGTGGCGATGACTTTGCCTTCTGGATTAGCCCGGCCACTTCTAGCCTCACCTCTTCTATTATCTTAAGATCCACCTTTCCCCTGGAGAGATTCCCCTTAAGTCCTATGTAACTGAAAGGTTGAATGTTGACGATGACCCGATGGATAAGCTCGGCTAACTTCTCCATATCCTCTTTCCCCAGCCCCCGCTGGGTAAGCCAGGGGGTTCCCAGGCGGATGCCACTAGCGTCAGCAGCCGTCTCATCACCAGGAATAGTATTCTTATTGACCACTAGGCCACAAAGGTCCAGGATACGGGCAGCTATTTCACCTTTCAGAGGAAATCCAGTCTTAGTTTTGGCAGCGCTGAGATCAATTACCAGAAGATGAGTATTTCCTCCTCCATAAGCTAACCTTAAACCTCTCCTGATTAGGGAGGAAGCCAGGACCTTCGCATTTTCTACAATCTTCTCCTGGAGTCGTCTAAATTTCTCTGTCTGAGCAATCTTAAATGCTACGGCCATAGCGGCAAACTTGTTAACATGAGGACCACCCTGCTCACCAGGGAAGACAGCGTTGTCTATTCTTTCAGCTTTATCCCCATCAGTAGTTAAAATAACCGCTCCTCGTGGACCACAAATGGTCTTGTGAGTGGTGAAAGTGATAACATCAGCACAGCCAACCGGACTGGGATATTGTCCGGCGATGACCATTCCCGCAGTATGGGCAATATCGGCTAAGAGTATAGCTCCCACAGTATCGGCAATCTTTCTGAACTTCTGCCAATCAACCGCCCAGGGATAGGAGGTGTAGCCAGCAATTATCATCCTGGGTCTGTGCTGGACAGCCAATCTCTCGATAGCCTCATAATCCAATCTTTCCGTCTCTCTACTGACCTCATAGGAGACAATGTGATAGCGCTTGCCAGACCGGTTGAACTGACTGCCGTGGGTAAGGTGCCCCCCATGGGGTAGGGCCATACCCATAACCGTCTCACCAGGCTCGACAAAAGCCTCATAGACAGCATTGTTGGCTGCTGCTCCAGAGAGGGGTTGCACGTTGACGAAAATCTCGTCAGGGCTGATTTTTACAGGATTTTGGGGATCTTTATCTGTAGCAAAACACTCGGCCGCCCGCCTCTGGGCCAGAGCCTCAACAAAATCCACATACTCAGTGCCCTTATAGAATCGCCTGTCAGAATAGCGGCGATAATAGGTAAGCTGGTGTTTAAAATCTAGAAGCATTTCCTCTTCATCTTTGGTCATCCTTAAGGGAGGATAGCCTTCGGCATAGAGGTTGGTGAAGACCGAGCCAAGAGCATCTCGGACAGCTCTGGGACAGATACTTTCCGAAGGGATGAGAATAAGTTTGTCTTTCTGCCTCCCCTCTTCAAAACTGATGATAAGATCTATGTCAGGATCTACTTGAGAAAGATTTTCCTCAAGGAGATCTGAGTACTCTAGGTTTACATCTTTTGCAGATACTTTCCTTAATAAAGTCTTTCTCTTTTTCATTGATGACCCTCTAGCATTAGGATCTTCTCCCTCTTACTTAAGACCTAGATTCAATGGCTCTTTTAATTCTCCCCAGTCCTTCTACTATGTTTTCTCTGGACGTTGCGTAAGAAAGCCTCACATATTCCTCTTTTTCTCCTTCGCATCTTCGGCCAAAGCAGCTTCTGGCTAGTACAGCTACACCTCCTTTATGCAATAAGTATTGTTGAAGTTCCCTCGAATCTGATAGACCAAGATTTCGGCAGGCTTCAGTTACATTTGGGTATATATAAAAAGCTCCTTTGGGCTTTACACATTTAATTCCCTCTATATCATTCAACCTTTGATAGATAAGATCTCGCCTCCTCTCGAATTCAGCTATCATAGCTAAGGAGTCCTCCTGCGGGCCTTCTAAAGCCTCTATCCCCGCATGCTGAGTAAATGTTGCCGTACAGGAATTAGAATTGGTCTCTATTCGAGCAACATGTACTGCCAGCTCCTTCCTCATTACGCCGAATCCCAATCGCCATCCGGTCATGGCGTAGGTCTTGGAAAACCCGTCCAGCAGGATGGTTCTTTCCTTCATCACCGGGATGGAAACAATACTTCGGAACTCCCCCTCATAGACCATTCTGGAATAGATCTCATCAGACAACACCCAGAGATCCTTCTGGATAGCTATCCTGGCAATAGCTTCCAGGTCATCCTGGGTTAGGATGCCTCCGGTAGGATTCTGAGGAGAATTGATGATAATCATTCTCGTCTTTGGGGTTATGCTCATCCTGAGATTTTCTGGATCAAACCTGAAGTTCCTCTCTTCTAAAAGAGGAAGAGGAACTGGTTTTACCCCCATGAAATTTATAACCGATTCATAGATGGGAAAGCCCGGGTTTGGGTATATCACTTCATCCCCTTCATTAACACAGGAAAGGATACTATCAAGAAGTATCGGTTTCGCCCCTGGGGTAACTACTACCTCCTCGGCCTCTACCTCAACACCTCTGGTTTTAGAGATATAGCGAGCTATGGATTCTCTTAAAGGAAGGATCCCGGCCGAAGGGCTATAATGGGTATAACCATCCCTGATTGCTCTTGTTGCTGCATCCTTGATATTTTG
>JAUWAK010000102.1 GCA_030602105.1 Candidatus Aerophobota bacterium
TCGTCACTTCGTCTTGAGCTCATTTTTCACTCCGTCAACTGCCTTCTTTCTCCTCTGTCAGTCTACGTCTTCCCTGTATTGGGCCTGCTACATCCCATCCGCTCGTGAGTTGCTAAGTTTAGATAAGCAAATAGCCAGTGCAAAGAAGAAGCTTCTTGCACCGGCTACTCTCAAAAGATTATTCTTTTCACCTGCCCCAGACGTGTGAGTTCTGCCGCACCACAAGACAAGAGCTAATCGGTCAACCTATCTAGAAAGCGTAACCCAGGCTAAAACCAAGTGCTCCGCCTAGGCCTGATATCGGAATGCTTTGCCCTAGAATCGACAGAGACCCAATGGAAATGAGTAATCCGAGAGATGGTTCCACAGTGAATCGTTCACCGAAGATCCACTTGTAGCCAACCAATCCCGCGAGTCCAAAGAAAAGGGAAGAGTCACTATCCCCCCGGTACTCGGCAGATACATATTGCAAGCTGGCATTACCTCCGAACCAGAGTTCTTCGGGAGCGGTAGGATTAAGATATCTTTTTACGCCAACGCCACCACCGAAAAGAGTCCAGTCCCAACGTCCGCTACTTCTGAAAGCAAAAACCGCTTGTCCAACAAAGGACATGTTAGGCTTCCAAACCTTCTCATACTCAGCATTAGCCACCCCAAGAAGAAGACCAAAAGGATTGACACTTATAACACTACCAAATTCCCCCTCTGCCCTTGCCTCTTGTGAAAATACCATCTGGGTGCCCCCAATGAGCAACAGAAACATCATCAAGACGGTGCCTACTTTCGCCATTGCTCTTTTACCTGTCATATCCGCCCTCCTTTCGGACTTCCTTCACGATGTGCCCTCAGACAAGGAAAATCTAGGCTCACTCGTGGCTCCTTATTCGCCGCCACCAGAGCCCCTGGATGCGTTCGGCTCGGCTTCGAATCCCCTTTCTCTGGAAGGATGAAAGATTTGGTGGAGGCAGGGGGATTCGAACCCCCGACCTCGTCCACGCCAAGGACGCACTCTCCCAACTGAGCTATGCCCCCACTCTAAACCGTCCTTCTCGCATCAGCCCACAGTCTTTCCAGCTGATAGAACTGCCTTGCCTCCTCAGAGAATATATGCACCACTACTGCACCAAAATCCATGAGGATCCATCGATCGTTCATGAAATCTTTAGGATTGATAAGTCTTACCTGCTCTTCTCTCAATTTCCTTGCCACATCTTGCGCAATGCTGCGCATATGCACGGAAGACTCCGCACTCATCATAATAAAATAGTCACTCATTATGCAGATTCCCTTGAGATTGAGAACAACCACATCCTTTGCTTTTTTGTCCTCCACTATCCTGATGACGTCTCTGGCCAACTGCTCAGAGATCAAACTGTCAGGCCTCCGCTCCAAATTCCAATGGTGAGGATTCTTTCTTTACTACAAGACTCCTACCCTGCTTGGTCTTCTCAAAAGCATCCATTTCTTCCCGAAGTTACCAGACTTGTTTCTCTGCCAACCTTCTCGTATGTCGCCTCTCGCGCATCGGTCTAAGTTTTTTTTGCTCAAAGAGGGGACCCCTAGGCTTTTCAAACTTCCTGGTACAATTTGTTTTTATGTATGTACTTCTCTACGGCCTCGGGAACAAGATACTTGATAGTTCTTCCCCTCCTTATTCTTTCCCGAATCTCCGTGGAAGAGATAGCTAGGGCTGGAACCTCAACCAAATAAGTACATCGGCGGAAAAGAGGATCAATCTTGTCCATATCTAGCTTGTACCCCGGTCGCGAGACAGCAATGAATTTAGCTATCTCCGGTAGGTTCTCCTTCTTATGCCAGGTAGATATCTCAGCAATCGCATCGGCCCCGGTAATGAAGTAAAAATCTCCTTTACCCCTACCCCCATAAATCTCTTTTAGCTCAAGAATAGTATCCCTGGTATAAGACTCACCTCCTCGATCGATTTCTAACGAGGAGACGGAAAAGTATTCATTAGTGCCGGCAGCAAGAAGAGCCATCATCCAACGATGTTCTGGAGAAGCAATCTCACCCGCATGTTTATGAGGAGGCTTTCCTGAGGGTACGAAAAGAATCTCGTCCAGTTTGAACTCGTCTCTGACAAATTCAGCAGCAATAAGGTGACCATGATGAATGGGATTGAAGGTTCCTCCCATGATGCCCAGCTTAGACCAATCCTTCTTCATTTGGCATATTCTACAGCTCGATGCTCTCTAATCACAGTGACTTTGATTTGCCCGGGATAGGTGAGTTCTTTTTCTATCCTGCCGGAAATCTCTCGAGATAACCTCTCCGCTTCCTCATCGCTAACCTGCTCAGAGTGAACAATTATACGCACTTCCCTTCCGGCCTGAATGGCATAGGCCCTATCTACCCCGGGGAAAGAGTTTGCTATTTCCTCCAGATTCTCCAGACGCTCAAGATAAGCCTCAAGAACCTCTCGTCTTGCTCCAGGTCGAGCGGCAGATATAGCATCTGCGGCTTGAATCAACACAGCTAGAATACTTGCGGCAGGTTCATCCTCATGATGAGCGGCCACAGCATGGACAACGATAGGATCCTCACCGTACCGCTTGACCAGATGCGAGCCAATCACAGCATGAGGACCTTCCACTTCTTGGTCAACAGCCTTTCCAATATCATGCAGAAGTCCAGCTCTCTTTGCCTGAGCAGGATCCACTCCTAATTCTGCAGCCAGAATACCCCCAATATACGAAACCTCCTTGGAGTGCTCTAGCACGTTCTGGCCATAGCTAGTACGAAACTTTAGCTTCCCTACCAGATTAACGAGCTCCGAAGGAAGATCCGAAATTCCCATATCGAAGGTTGCTCGTCGCCCCTCCTCTTTCACGATCTCTTCCACATCCTTCTTGGCTTTTCCCACTATCTCCTCAATTCGGGCTGGGTGAATCCGAGTATCAGAAATAAGACGCTGCAGACTAATCTCCGCAATTTTTCTTCGCAACGGATCGAAACACGATATAACCACAGTTTCGGGAGTATCGTCTACAATCAAATCCACGCCTGTGAGAGCTTCAAATGTTCTTATGTTCCTGCCCTCCCTTCCAATCACTCTGCCCTTCATCTCATCGTTAGGCAGAGCCACCGCAGAAACTGTAGATTCTACTACCTCGTCCACAGCAAGACGCTGAATGGCGACGGCAATAGTCTCTCTTGCTTTTCTGCCTGCTACTTCCTTGGCCTCCCTCTCTGCCTTTTGAATAATCTGATTAGCTTCTTCCTTAGCCTCTTTTTTGATGTTATCCAGAAGAATCTTCTTTGCTTCTTCTGAAGAGATGCCGGCTATCCTCTCCAGCTCTCTTTTACACTTATCTTCAAAAATCTTTATTTGTTCTTTTTTCTCCTCAAGGCTCCTTTCTTTTGAAAGTAGCTCCACGCTATCCTTCTCCACTTTCTCCACTCGACGATCTAGAGTCTCTTGTCTTTCCGTCAACCTTTTGGCTAGGTTGCCTAGTTCTTCTCTTTTCAGTCGTGTCTCTTTCTCGAATTCGGCCCTTACTCGATGCAGCTCCTCTCTTTTCTCCAGCTCAATCTCTCTTCTCTTGCCGCTTATTTCCTCCTCTGCCTGGGCTAATTTTTTCTGGGCTTCATTAAGCAAGGATCTCGCTCTTGCCATGCTAACAAGAGTAGCTACCGCCCATCCTCCTAGAACTCCTAACAAAACATAGATTAGATTCGGGTTAATCGCCATCACCCCCCATCTATTTTCAAAGATCTAGATATTCGAATTCTCGAATATCTGATGCCTTAGGTAAATTTTTTGCTTTGCTTCGTACATCATCACAGCCCTTGTAAGAGGTGCGATAACCTAAAATATAATTTTTGTTGCTTTTGTCAAGAGGTGTCTCGGCACAATTTTCCCGTGCTCCACAGGAACGGATCTTCCCGTCTTCGACGGCAAGCATGTCCCGAATGTCACTTGGAGAAAAATGTCCCTCAAAACTAGCAAGAATACTTCGGGGAAAGTCCCTCGCCATCTGTATAAATGTCTTGCACATCAATACTTTCCTGGTGGTATCAAGAGTGAACATGGTGGATAGCCGCCCCATCCCCAACTTGACTTCACTTGTAAGAGCTGTTATCATCCAGACCGTGTTAATAGAACGAATGAATCCCGAACCTTGGTGCTGACTGTGGAAACAAGAAGAATCGCCCAAGCTTCTGGGCAA
>JAUWAK010000030.1 GCA_030602105.1 Candidatus Aerophobota bacterium
TTCATGGAAAAAAGATTAAAAACACCATCCTCACGATTGGAGATGAAGTAAACCCTCCTTCCATCAGGAGAGAAAACTGGCGAGCGATCGTCCGCCTCATCCGAGGTGAGGGGGATAATCTTTTGGCTTTCTAGATCTAGAAGTTGGATATCCCTTTGTCCCCCTCTCGAGGAGACAAAAACAATCCTATCACCCTCAGGAGAGAAAGAGGGAGAGAAGTTCTGAGTTAGAGCATCCTTATCATAGGTCAAAGGAAAAACCTTCCCTGCAGTTATATCCAGAAAAAAGAGATTAGAATTTCCTCCCTCATGCTTTACCATGAGTGCCCTCTTTCCATCCGGGGAAAGACTGGGCTCACCAGCCCTCAGCCCAAAGGTGAGTCTCTTAATATGGCCGCTCTCCAAATGCACCTTATAAAGGTCGGCCAGATAAGCTTTCCTGGGAGGGTAGAATCGAGTCTTCGCATAGACAATCTCATCGCCCCCAGGAGAAAAACTAAAGAAGGGATCAATCATCTCGTCCAGCTTTTCCGCCTCCCCGGTCCCAAGATCCATAAGATACAAATCAAAAATGGCATAGTCATACCCCCGATTGGAAACGAAAGCTATTCTATCACCTCTGGGCGAGAATACGGGATGTTGGCATCTTCTGCCTAAGGAAACCAGGAGTTTATCGGAACGCAGGAGCAGGTCATCTGATTCCCCCGGCAGTGAGTACTTCTCCTCCATCCAATTTCGCCACTCCGCATATAGAGTGAAGCTGTCTTTGCCTATAGCGTCAACCAAAGCCTGGTTGAAGCTAAGAGAAGCGGGGATGGGATACAAGAAGCCCTCACCACTCACCAGACCCACCTCTCCTACCAGCTGAAAGATAGGTTGTCTGCGAAGATGAGAGAGAATCTGGGCTATTTTATCCCTTCCGTAGGTCTTAAATATGTAGCGAACAAAGCTATCGGATTGATAATACCCGGCGGTTCTACCGGATCCATCAAAGAAGTAGAAGGCTCCCAGGGCAGCCTCAGAGAGAACGGTCCCTTTTCGAGAAGCCTCGCTGACCTGCATCTTCTTTAAGGAATGCCACTCTTCCGCCTCAAACTGGGCGAGCCCCTCTATAAACCACATAGGCAGGACCAGATTAGCCATTATTCTTCTTAAGGGTAAAATAGACTCTCCCAGTGCAGCAATCATAACAAGATGGGTAAGCTCATGAGCAATAACTTCTCTGGGCCAGGAGAGGGTTCCCGAGGTTCTGGCAGGATTGGACTGAGCCTGAATTACTATCTTGGCTGGAAGGAGGGAGGTGTAACCTCCAGTAACGTCGCTCACATTTTCAATAATAATGGGGATCTTTTGGATAGGAAAATATCCCAGATCAGAAGTAATGGAAGGATAAACCTCTTCAGCAACCCTGGCTGATTCCTGGGCAAATGCCTCTTCATCCTGATGGTAGTGAATGAGGAAATGAGGAGTTTCTATTACTCTCCAGTGAAGCTCGGGATGGTTGAACTCAGCCAGGCTGGAAGGTTGACTCAGCAAAAGGAAAAAGCCAACGCAGAGGACGAGGGCTACAGATTCCTTACCTTCTATTCTAGACAGAAAAGCCATAATCTCAAAGGATTTTAGCTACCTTAACCTTTATTTCCCTTACATTTTCAATCCCTATGGTACTGGTAAGATAATTCCTTACCACCGTTTGGAGTTCATCTATAAGCCTGGGGATTTCTCCTTTGGGGTCAGCGGATAGAGTCAAATGGACATCCAGTCCCTCATCACTGGATTCGATACTTGCTTCTAGATCCTCGACGCCTTCTACCTCCTTACCGATTCGCTGGACAAACTCAGAAATAGCCTTCTGGGAAATCTCAACCTCTCCCAACGGATTCTTCAGCGGAACAGCTGTCTTTTTGGCTCTGCCTCTAAAGGAAAAGGGGAAATAAATACTCATTCCTAACAGAAATAGAAAAACGACCAGCAAGATTAACCTTGTCAACGGGCTCTGTTCCAGAGCGCTGAGGGCTCCCACAACAACGAATCGAGAAAAAACACCCACAGCCACCAGAGCCCCTCCCAGGCAAAGGGCAGCTAAAACGACGAATCCAACCCCCAGCATTATTTTTTGATAAAATCGCATTTTGGCCTCCCGGAGATCATTTACTCCAAAAACTTCATTCCCTCTATTTTGATATCCACCCTGGCTATCGAGATTCCCAGGCTCCTCTCTACCTCTTCAGATACTTTCTTCTGTACCTCCTCCGCCATCTGGGGGATGAGGACCCCCTCTTCAACTACCAGGGCGAGCGAAACACCCAATCCCCCTTCCAACTCCCTCATTCTGATTCCCTTCCTCCAGAGGTCCTTCTTAACGGAATAGACTCCCTGGATCCGGGAAAGAACCCTTTTGATAAGCTTCAGGGTGACTTTCCTGTCTACCTCGTATTTCACCTCTTTTTCCAAATTCTCTTCCCCTTCTTTCATAAACCTTGCCAGCGTCCAGGTTCGCGTTTGAGAGAACGTGAATCAGGAAAGCTGCCTTCTATTCACCGAGCTTCTCTTCCACAAAATTGATGTGAAACTCACCCTTCCTAAAAAGTGGGTTCTCTATAATTTGCTGGTGAAAGGGAATGGTGGTTTTTATGCCTTCCACCACAAATTCCTCCAAAGATCTTCTCATTCGAACCAGAGCCTCTTCTCTATCTTTCCCCCAGGTAATCACTTTGGCCAAAAGAGAATCATAGGAGGAGGGAATATGATAGCCGGAAAAGATGTGGGTGTCCACCCTCACCCCAGGGCCACCAGGAATATGGAAAGCGGTAATTTCACCAGGGCTAGAGGCAAAATTTCTTTCCGGGTCTTCCGCATTGATGCGGCACTCTATGGCCGATCCCTCAATTTTCACCTCATCCTGAGTGAAGCTCAGGCGCTCCCCCCCCGCAACTCTAATCTGAGCCTTGACCAAATCTTCTCCAGTAACCATTTCTGTCACCGGATGCTCCACTTGAATACGGGTATTTACTTCCATGAAATAAAACTGCATATCCTCATCCAGGAGAAACTCTATTGTCCCCGCCCCTGCATAGCCCAATTCCTTAGCAATCTTTACCGCCACAGTCCCCATCTTCTCACGCACAGACTCATCCAGACCCGGGGAAGGGGATTCCTCAATGAGCTTTTGATACCTCCTTTGAATGGAACAGTTTCTCTCTTCCAAATGGACAATTGCTCCAAATTCATCGGCCAGGATCTGAAATTCAACATGTTGAGCCCTCTCCAGATATTTCTCCACATAAAGATCTGGTTTTCCAAAGGATATTTTGGCCTCTTGCCTGGCTAGATCGAAAAGACTATCCAAATCTTTTCCCTGGCGCACCACCCGCATTCCTCTTCCACCCCCTCCCAGAGCTGCCTTGAGCACTACCGGATAGTCAATTTCAGATATTACCTTCTCAGCTTCTCTTTTGCTGTTAGCTATGCTTTCTGAACCGGGTATCACGGAAACACCCGTCTTGGAAACCATATTACGCGCTTCAACTTTATTACCCAGTTTTTGGATGATCTCTGGGCTGGGACCAATGAATGCAAGTCCCGAGGAACGGCAAACCTCGGCAAAATGTTCGTTTTCGGCCAGGAATCCATATCCCGGATGAATGGCTTCTGCCCCGGCTACCTCGGCGGCGCTAATTATGCGGGGAACATTAAGGTAGCTTTCCGCTGGCTCTCGCGGCCCGATACAAATAGCCTCATCCGCAAATCTCACTGGCAAAGATTTCTCGTCTTCCTTGGAGAATACAGCCACCGTTTCTATTCCCAGCTCTTTGCAGGCCCTGATGACACGCAGAGCTATCTCCCCCCGATTGGCGATGAGAATCCTGCTGAACACCTAGGTCTCCTCTATTAAGAATAGCTTTTGATCGTATTCCACTGGGTGTCCATTACCTACTAAGATTTCTCTAACCGTACCTTTGATTTCTGAGGTTATCTCATTCATAACCTTCATAGCTTCAATGATACAAAGGGTCTCGCCGGCATTTACTTCATCACCCACTTCCACAAAAGGATCTTCATCGGGTGACGGAGCCATATAGAATGTTCCCACCAGCGGAGAGCGTACCGCAACCAGTTCTTCCTTTTCTGTTTCTATCTTCTGTGCCCCTCTCTTCCTCTTAAGGTGAGGAGCCTTCTCTTTCTTCACCTCAATCTCTTGAGCACCTCGCTTAGCCAATCGGAAACGAGTTCCTTTTTCCTCGATTTCGAGCTCCGAAAGAGAGGAAGACTCAAATATCTCAATGACCTTTCTGAGCTGATCTAAATCCATCTTTTTTCCTCTTCAGTTCCTTTTTTATCTATTTCTTGCCGATATATCGGCCGGATCTGGTATCGACGCGCACTATGTCTCCCTCTTTGATAAAAAGGGGGGCCTGCAGGCTATAGCCTGACTCCAAAACAACACGCTTGTTAGCTGAGCCTACTGTGTCGCCTCTGATCCCAGGGAGAGCCGTTTTCACCCCAAGTTCCACAAACGTGGGAAGCTGCACCTCGACTATCCTTCCCTCATAGAGCTCAAGAGTTACCGTGATGTTTTCCTTAAGGAAATTCACCCGGCGACCGAGAGTTTCTTTCGGTATGGTTCTTTCCTCATAAGTCTCTAAATCCATGAAATGGAAAATGCCACCTTTCTGATAGATGTACTGAGCTTTCCTTTCTTCAATAAAGGCATCCTTCAATCTATCCGTTGGAGAAAAGACCCTGCGGATGGTTTGCTGCGTCATGAGGTCCTTCAGTTTGGTTCGTACAAAGGCTCCACCCCGTCCGCGTTTAACATGCTGAAAATCCTCTACCTGATAGAGCACCCCTTCTAGTTCCACTCTCCTTCCCTGGCGAAGATCATTGGCAGTAATCATTCCAGAACCCTATTTCCTCCCCTTGTAACGACTACCATCTTTTCCTCTCTTATTCCTCCTTCTCCAGGAAGATAAACCCCCGGTTCCACAGTAACTACCATACCTTCCCTGAATACGTGCTGTGAGTCCGAATTGAAGAAAGGTGCCTCGTGGACTTCAATTCCGATCCCATGACCGGCTCTGTGCAAGAAAGCTTCGATATATCCCGCCTTCGCTATCCTCTCCTTCAACATCTCATCAATCTTGCTGCAGGTAACTCCAGGTGTTATCTCTTCTATGGCCAGCCTCTGGGCCTGGGTTATAAGATCAAGAATACTATTCCATTTGCTCGGGACCTCGCCAAAGAAAAAAGTCCTGGTGAGATCAGAACAGTAACCCTGGAGCTTCGCTCCTAGATCCACAAGAACCACCTCGTTGTGCTTTAGTTTTCTCTCACTGGGTCTACCGTGGGGAAAGGAGGTTCTCTCTCCAAAGAGAACTATAGATGGGAAGGCTTCCCCATCAGATCTCTCTCTTAGAAACCACCCCACCTCTTGAGATACTTTCTTCTCACTCACCCCTTCCTTGAGTTTGCTTTCCACGTACTCAAAAGCAGAATGAGCCACTTTAGTGGATTCCTGCATTCGAGCGAGTTCTGCCTCATCCTTTATCATCCTCAGCTCTTCCACCCATCCCCGGCAGGGAATAAGTTCTGTGTCCTTTGTTCCAGATAGCCTCTCGTGTTCCTCATAGGACAAATTGGAAGCCTCAAAACCCAGCTTCTTGCCTCTTTTTCTCCATACTTTCTTCAGGATTTCATCCAGTTTCCCTGCATGGACAACTACCTCCCATCCCTTAAGCTCGACCTTGGCTTCTTCCGCAAAAAGTGGGGAGACAACAAGGAAATCCTTCTCCTTTGTCAAGAGGACTATTCCCTCTATCCAAGAGCCCGTAAGATAGAAAACATTATGAAGCTCCGTAATCATAAGACCGTCAAGCTTTTCCTTCTCAGTTTTCTCCCTCAGACGTCTTATGCGGGCGCTCGGCACTGGTGTCATACGTATTTTCCTTTTTCTCTATCTGCTAAGAGTCTATCAACCAAATCCCTCACCTTGCCTGCTTGTTCTTTCCTCACCACCAGAGTGCCGTTTTCTGTATTGATAACAATGAGGTTAGAAACTCCAATTGCTCCCAAGATTTTGTCCTGCCGATTGATGAAGATACAATTGCTACTTTCCTCTTCCTCGACCAATCCTCTGATAATGTTACCATGCCCATTCTTGGTGAAAACTCGCTCCAAAGCCTGCCAGTTGCCTATGTCA
The DNA here is from genome assembly GCA_030602105.1 of Candidatus Aerophobota bacterium. Classification (GTDB taxonomy): domain Bacteria; phylum Aerophobota; class Aerophobia; order Aerophobales; family AE-B3A; genus SOJT01. The sequence goes on from JAUWAK010000030.1 coordinate 6,199, forward strand.
TCCCAGAAAAAATCCCCCGGTATGGCTGCCACACCTTTTGCTTTTTCCATTATCCCGTAATCTATGGAGATTTTAGGAAGAGAGGGATAGACACTCCTTATGACTTTTTCTTCTTCCGAGGTCCCCATGGCCTTCTGAATCCGCATCAGGCCACTATGTAGTTCTGGCAAATGCTCTTTCATTTCCCGGAGGATGACGCTGCTTCTCCAGGCGAAGATTCCCCCGTTCCAAAGAAACTTTCCCTGTTCGAAGAACTCCTTGGCCTTCTTGTGGGATGGCTTTTCGGTAAATCTTTCTACCTCAAAAACAGAAACTCCGCCCCACTGGTCCATTTCCTTTCCTAACTCCAGGTAACCATAACCGGTCTCGGCTCGGGTAGGCTTGATGCCAATGGTCACCAGATAATCTTTTTGTGCAACCCCGGCTGCAGCTCGAATCACCCGGGCAAACTTATCTTCATCTCTGATCAAATGATCCGAAGGTAGTACCACCATAGGAACATTTCCCTTCTTGGCCCCAAGCCACACGCTGGCAAATCCAATACAGGGAGCCGTATCTCGTCCCTCGGGTTCAACGATGATATTCTCTGGTGGAACTGAGGAGAGGTGAGAGAGAACTTTCTCTTTCAACTCCTCTCTAAGGACTAGGTAGGTTTCCTCAACTCCAAAGAGACCACAGGCCCTACGATAGGTAGCCTGCAAAAAGCTCTCCCCGGTCCCAAAGCTCAAAAGTTGCTTGGGATGATCTATCCTCGACTCGGGCCACAGTCTCTTGCCGAAGCCACCCGCCATAATTAACCCCACGCTCATCCTCATCACTCCCTTCTAGGCTCCAGAGACTCAGGAATACCTCGGGACCCTTTCCCTGCGTTGCTGCTTAGATACTTGTCTTAGCCAAGTAACCTCTTGGCCACCTCAATTTCTAGCTCCTCCTCTAGAAGAAGGAAAAGGCTGGACAAGGTGTAGTTAAGATGCACCCCCTCCTTTTTCAGTATGAAACCCCTTTCTCCTTCTCTCAGGCCCGCAGTCACTCTTATCTTTTTCCATGTTCCCTTTTTTTCTAGACTCTTTTCTAATTCCTTCAGAAAATCTCCCTTCATCCACGCTTCATCCCTGCGAGAGACAACAATTTCCTCATCCCCTGAGTCTATGCTGGAGACGAGAAGCCGTTTCATCAATGCCATATATTCTTGCTTACCAAGACCCCTAAGCTCTTCCTCAGCTTGCTTGAAGGACTCGGCCAGGATTTTTCTTTTTGAGGCCAGGAGTTTCTTTTTTTCTTCTACTCTCACACTGATTACTCGCTCCCTTTTCAGAAGCTCAGCCTCCTTCTCTAATTTCCTCGTGATCTCTTTTCTGGTCCTCAGAGCCTCTTCTTGTGCTTTCTTCAGAATTGTCTTTCTCTCTTCCTGACCCTCCTTCCTCATTTTTTCCGCATCTTCATTAGCTTTCTTCTCTATCTCTTTTACGATCTCTTCCAGACCCATATTACTTCCTCCGAAATCCTCGTTCTCACCAGGCTGCAGCTAGATTTGTACCCCATTAATTAGAAAAATGGTTATCAGAAGTCCCAACACGGCATAAAATTCTACAAATACGGCCAGGACCATAGCTTTCATGGACTCAGCTGGCCTCTTGACGGTAAGCCCTACCCCCGCCGCACAAACCTTTCCCTGGTGAATGGCGGAAATCAAACCTGTTATAGCAATAGGAAGGCCCGCGGCAAATAGGCTCCATCCCTGGGTCACACTCAAGGCAACCACAGCTCCTCCCAATATGTTTATCTTCATCATCAAAAGAAAGGCTGCAATGAAGCCGTATATTCCCTGAGTACCGGGCAGGGCAGTGAGAATGAGAAATCTTCCAAAATTCTCCGGATTCTCAGTCATTGCCCCTGCACTGGCCTGGGCGGCGTAGCCAATGCCAATCGCTGAACCTGCTCCAGCCAGTCCTACAGCTAGTCCTGCTCCCACTAAAGCCATAGGTATACCACTCACCATGTCTTCCTCCTTTTTGATTTCAATTTGACAGAATGTTCAGAGGCTTCCCCTAGCATCATAGTGTCTGAGTTTCTACGATGCAGATATTTCGGGTTTCGGATCAAGTACTTTTCCCCCGTTTTCAACCACCAGAATCTGAAGAGTTCTGATGGCTCCAGACTTTGTTCAGCTCCCGTATTCTATCCCGCAGCTGGGCTGCTTTTTCGAACTCCAGATTCTCCGCCGCTTTCGTCATTTCCCTCTTCATGGCCCTCACCAGGTGGGGAATTTCTGATGGGGCAGTGTATCCCGCGGTCCTCTCCCTTACCATAGCGCCTTCATATTCCTCCATCTCCATGGCACGGGTTTGAATATCAGCCAGAATGGCCTTATGGATAGTTTGAGGAGTAATATTATGCTCTCTGTTATATTCCAGTTGAATCTTTCGTCTTCTCCGTGTTTCCTCAAGAGCTCGCCTCATAGAAGAAGTGACCTCATCAGCATAGAGAATCACCTCGCCCTCAACATTACGGGCAGCTCTGCCCGCGGTCTGAATTAGGGCCGTTTCTGATCTGAGGAACCCTTCCTTATCCGCATCCAGAACAGCCACTAAAGAAACCTCTGGCAGATCTAACCCCTCCCGCAAAAGGTTGATCCCTACCAAAACGTCGAACTCCCCCAACCTCAGCTCCCTTAAGATTTTTGATCTCTCAATTGTTTGGATTTCGGAATGCAGATACCTGATCCTTACCCCCAGGCTTTCCAGGTACTCAGTGAGATCTTCAGCCATCCTCTTGGTCAAAGTCGTCACCAAAACCCTTTGATGCTTTTGCACCCTGGCCTGAATCTGTCCCAAAAGATCATCTACGGGTTGAGCAGCCGGCTTTATTGTCATCTTGGGATCTACTAGACCAGTAGGGCGGATAAGCTGCTCAACAATCTGTGAGCTTGTCCTCAATTCATAAGCGGACGGAGTAGCAGAAACATAAGTGACCTGATTGGTCAGAGACTCGAACTCTGAGAATTTCAAGGGGCGATTATCATAAGCGGATGGCAGTCGGAATCCATATTTGACCAGATTATCCTTCCGCGCCTTGTCACCTCCGTACATGGCATGGAGCTGAGGAATAGTCTGATGTGACTCATCGATGAAGAGAAGGTAGTCTTTGGGGAAATAATCGATCAGACAGGCAGGCCGCTCTCCCGGGGCCCTTCCGGAAAAATAGCGGGAGTAGTTCTCTATACCTGTACAATATCCCACTTCCCTTATCATCTCCAGATCATAATTAGTTCTTGCCTCCAGCCTCTGAGCCTCCAGGAGCTTCCCCTGGGAGCGCAGCTCCTTTAGCCTTGTCTTGAGTTCTTTCTCAATAGACTGGAGAGCATAGTCCATTCTATCCGGCGGAACAAGATAGTGGGTAGCCGGGTAGATGTAGACCTCTGGAACCTCACGCCTCACGTCTCTGGTGAGAGGATCGAAAAGACAGATTCTTTCTATCTCATCTCCCCACAGCTCCATGCGAACCGCCTCCTCTTCATAGGCAGGGAATAGTTCTATGATATCTCCTTTCACTCTGAACTTGCCCCGGGAGAAGTCCATATCGTTTCGTTCATACCTCATCTCCACCAGTTTTTTGACAATGGAGCTTCGAGGTATCCCCTCACCCACCTTCACCCTCAGGAGCATTTCCTTATAATCCTCAGGAGACCCCAGTCCGTAGATGCAGGAGACGCTGGCAACGATGATGGTGTCGCGACGCTCCAGCAAAGAGCGAGTGGCTGAATGACGCATCCTGTCAATCTTATCATTGATGGAGGCATCTTTTTCAATGTAAGTATCGGTCTGGGGAACATAGGCCTCGGGCTGGTAATAGTCATAGTAAGAGACAAAATACTCCACCCTGTCGTTGGGGAATAAGGAGGCGAATTCGCTGAATAGTTGAGCAGCCAAAGTCTTATTATGGGAGATGACCAAAGCAGGCTTTCCTATCCTTTCAATCACATTAGCCATGGTAAAGGTTTTGCCGGAGCCGGTCACTCCTACTAGTGTCTGCCTCTCGAGACCCCTCCTTATCCCTTCGGTGAGCTTTTCAATAGCTTGAGGTTGATCTCCCTGCGGATGGAACCCGCTAACCAGGTCAAATTTGGCCTCTTGCATGAAAACTCTCCCTCTTCAGCCCTATCTGTGTTCACTTTTCGACCGCGATTTGGCTCAATTATAAAGTATGCCTTGATTCTGTCAATCTATCCCTAGCTCGACGTTTCCTGGAATTTTGAAAAAGGCGGGGGATGTAACGGTCTAGGCGAACCAATGAAACAAAAAAACCTGAGGGATGAGTCTATGCAGGTAGAAGAGCGCTCAACCTCTTCACTCTTAAAATTCGAAGATAAAGGGGATGATTCCCCACTGTTTTTCCTTTTCCTCGATCCTCTCGAATCTCCACTCCCTGAGGGCTTGAGATGCCAAGTTGTCAAACTCTAACCGTCCGGATGTTTTATCCACTTCTACTTCGCTTACCTCCCCACTGGGCAGGACCCAAAACTTCAGGTCCACTCGACCCTCTATCCCAGAAGCTTCTGCCCAGGCCGGATACTCAGGTTCGGTGCGTCTCTCGATTCTTCTTCCCCCCGCAGGTCCAGTGATCCTTCCAGCTGAAACTCCTTCTCCTCCCTCACCTCCTTCCCCCTCATAGCCCAAATCTCCCTCAAGATGGAAGGCAGCTTTAGGAGCCACCCCCTCTCCACCGGGACCGGGAAGAACCTGTTTTTCTTTGGAGACCCC
>JAUWAK010000061.1 GCA_030602105.1 Candidatus Aerophobota bacterium
GAAGAAAAATTTGGAGCCATAATTGTAGCCACAGGCTTTACCCTATTCGACTATTCTATCTACGGTGAATATGGCTATGGGAAATACAAGAACGTAACTACGGGTCTGCATCTTGAAAGGATGCTTAACTCCGCCGGGCCAACTGGGGGTAAGGTTGTGCGTCCCTCTGATGGTAAAGAGGCTGAAAAAGTAGTCTTTATTCAGTGCGTGGGCTCGAGGGACGAGGCCAGAGGAGTGCCATATTGTTCTCGTCTCTGCTGTATGTATACCGCAAAACATACTCTCTTATTAAAAGAACACAACCCCGCAGCAGAAGCCTACGTCTTCTATATTGATATAAGAGCGGCGGGAAAGAATTATGAGGAGTTCGTGGAAAAGGTACAGGATGAATACGGGGTCACCTACCTCAGGGGACGAGTATCAAAGATATTTGAGAGAAATGGAAGACTTACGGTGAGAGGCTGTGATACCTTGAGTGGAACTCAGATAGAAATCGATGCGGACCTGGTAGTTCTAGCTACGGCATTAATTGCCCGGCCCGATGCCACCAAGTTAGCTAAGATGTTGCATATCCCCTACGATAAAAATCGCCTCTTTACGGAAGCTCATCCTAAGCTTGCTCCTGTGGAAACAGTAACTACCGGGGTATTCCTCACCGGAGCCTGCCAGTCACCCAAGGACGTACCCGATACCGTAGCCACTGCGTCCGCTGCCTCAGTCAAAGCGTGCGGGCTCCTTAGCCACGACAAACTGCCAATAGAACCACAGATAGCCAGGGTTAATGCCGAGATCTGTAGCGGTTGTTTGGCCTGCAAGGAAGTCTGCCCCTTTGGCGCTATCGAGAAAGAGGAAATTGTGGATAAGGTGAGTCAAAAAAAGCGTGTGATAGCCAAAGTCACTGCAACGCTCTGCAACGGCTGCGGGGCATGCAATACTGCTTGTCGGCCCGAGGCCATAGATCTGGACGGGTTCACTGAAGAGCAGATATTTGGCCAGATAGAGAGCCTGGTAGCTGATAGGGGAGACGGAAAATGAAAGATACATCGTCGGTTGAGATGAAAGATACTACATCCACGGAAGAAAGAGGCTCAGAGCCGGGAACCCCCAAGGAAAAAGCAAAAATAGCCGCTTTCTTGTGTAGGTGGTGCAGTTACGCAGGTGCAGACTTGGCGGGTGGAAGTCGAAGGAAGTACCCCCCTAATATCAGAATTATTCGCACTCCCTGTTCGGCTAGAATAAACCCTTTGTTTGTCTGGAAATGCCTGGAAGAAGGGTTAGATGGCGTGTTGGTGTCCGGCTGCCATCCTGGGGAATGTCATTATACGGAAGGTAACTACCATACGCGCCGTACTTTCGCTGTTTTTCGGAAACTGTTGGAATATATAGGCATTGAGCCGGAGAGGTTCCATATGAGTTGGGTATCGGCAGCGGAAGGTGATAAATGGGCCGAGGTGGTCAAGGAGGTAGCGAAAATAGTGGAATCGGTAGGCCCCAATAGGTATTTCCCAAAAGGAAATGAAAACGATGGTCGAGGAACTTCGTAAGAAAGCAGAAGAACTACTAAGAAGCGGGAAGGTCGAGGCCATCATCGGCTACCAGCGATCAAATGGCAGTGCTTCTACCACTCCCTGCTTCATAGAGGCCGAGGATGAGGTGACTCGTTTAGTCTGGGATGAACACTGTGTCTACAACCTTACCCTCTACCTAAAAGAGATGAAGAAAAAGGCGGGTGTAGTGGCCAAAGGCTGTGATGCAAAGGCCGTTGTAGCTCTTATCCAGGAGAATCAGATCGAGCGTGACCAGGTCCAGATCATCGGAGTCGAATGCGAAAGACAACTCGACGGAAAAGGGCGAGTGTTGGAGAAGTGCAAGACCTGTCAGGTACATATTCCTGGAATTTATGATGTGCTCATAAGGTCAAAAACTCCGACATCAAAAACTGAAAAAGAGGAGCTGGCTGAAGAAGATGATGCTGTGAGAGAGCTTGAGGCAAAACCTGTTTCTGAGCGTTGGCGTTTTTGGCAAAAGCAGTTTGAAAAGTGTATCCGATGCTACGCCTGCCGCCAGATTTGCCCCTTGTGCTATTGCCCAGAGTGCATCACGGAAAAAACCATGCCTCAGTGGATTCTTCCTTCTCCTTCCCTGAAGGGCAACACCGCCTGGAATGTTGTAAGGGCGTTTCATCTTGCCGGAAGGTGCGTCGATTGTGGAGAATGTGAGCGAGTTTGTCCGGTAGGTATCCCTTTGAGGAAATTGAACAAGAAACTGGAGAAAGAAATCAAGACAATGTTCGACTACGTGCCTGGCCTTGATCCGGAAAAGAAGCCCCCCCTGACTGATTTTAGAATGGACGATCCCGAGGAATTTGTTCGATAGACTTTTGCGGGAGACGAAAGCATGAAACGATTGCTCAAAAAAGACGAACTCGAGAAAATGGTGGCGGACCTCATGGAGAATTATGATGTCATTGCCCCTGTCCTAAAAGAGGAGCTTATTGCCTTTCAGCCGATAACAAGGACAGACCAAATTCTATGGGATTATCCTAACTCTCTGAAACCTGTAAAAGAGTTTTTCCTTCCTCCTCGGGAGGTACTGTTTCGATTCAAACAGGGAAAAGCCGAGCCCATGAGTCCTGCTCCCAAGAAAAGGCTGATCTGGGGCTCTCGTCCCTGCGATGCTCGAAGTCTTCTTCTTCTGGACAAGGTTTTCTTAGACGAGACCAAGGATATTTACTATTTTGAGAAACGGGAGAATACCCTTTTGATAGGGCTCTCCTGCAGTGACCCTCAGGAGAGCTGTTTTTGTACTTCTTTCGGTTCTGGCCCCCACAGTAAGGAGGGACTGGACCTCTTGATGACTCATCTTAAAGACGGGACCTTTGTCGTCGAATCAAACAGCCCAAGGGGAGAAGAGCTTGTTAAAGGTAGAGGAAGAGTAGTGAACACCAAAGATGAAGAAAGACAAGAAAAAGTCAAAGAAGAGGCGGAAGGAAAAATTGAGAGAGCCCTGCAGCCTGACAGCTTTCTGGAGAAACTAGTCAACGGTTTTGGGAGCCCTTATTGGGATAAGGCGTGCCTTCAGTGCATAAGCTGCGGTATCTGTCGCTACCTTTGCCCCACCTGTCATTGTTTTGATATCGCCGATGAAGATAGTGAAAGAGTAAGATTCTGGGATGCTTGCAGCTTCCCCAATTTCACCAAAATGACTTCGGGCGAAAACCCCAGACATACAAAAAGAGAAAGATTCAAGCAGTGGTATAACCATAAGTTCAACTACTTCAAGCAGAATCACGGCGTTTTTCTTTGTGTCGGCTGTGGCAGATGTCTCAGGAGCTGCCCGGTGAAAATAGACTTTCGCGAAGTTCTCGACCGAATTCCTGCTCAAACTGCAAGTCCCGGTGGGAAAGGATAGATGCTATGGAAAACATATATCTACCTCATCCGGCCATAATAAAGGAGATTATTCAAGAAACCAAAGACGTAAAGACCCTTACATTAACTTTTGAAGATGAGGGTCTACAGAAGAATTTTGCCTATCTACCAGGCCAGTTTGTGGAGTTTTCCATCGGGGGAGTAGGTGAAGCTCCCTTTTGTCTAGCCTCCTCGCCTACCAGACCAGGCTACATTCAGTGCACCACAAAAAAGGCAGGCAAAGTCACTCAGGCTATTCATGATCTTGAAGTAGGGGACCGGGTAGGTATTAGAGGACCATACGGGAATAGCTTCCTGCTAGAGGGACTGAAGGGCAAGAATTTAGTCTTGGTGGGCGGGGGAATCGGACTGGCCCCCTTGCGATCCTTGATCCAATATGTGCTAGACGAGAAAGATGACTATGGAAAGATAGTTATTATCTATGGAGCGAAAACTACTGAAGATTTGGTCTACAAGAAAGAACTAGAGGAATGGGGAAAGAGCCCAGGAGTGGAGCTAGTCCTGACGGTAGACCCCGGTGGTGAGGATAAAGAATGGAAGGGAGAAATAGGTCTTGTGCCAAGCATACTGGAAAAAGTGAATCCTTCTCCGGACAAGAGGATGCTCATAACCTGCGGCCCCCCCATTATGATAAAATTCGTTTTGTTCACTGCAGCAAAAATGGGTTATCAGCCGAAGCAGATCGTTACCACTCTCGAGAGAAAGATGAAATGCGGACTTGGCAAATGTGGCCGATGTAATATAGGAAGGACATATATTTGTCAAGACGGTCCTGTATTTACCTATAAGCAGCTGGAAGATCTAGGAGCTGACTACCTCGCCTAACAGACTTTTCCCAAATGTGCATCGCTAAGGGCTGGTAGCCCTTCATTGATGCGACGAGAAGGAGGATAGCATGGTGAAAAACAAAGGAAAGATTTTGGTGATTGAAGATGATGAGCAGATGGTCAACTTTGTGAAGAAAGTACTGGAAGCCCATTCTTACCAGGTTGACAGCGCTCCTAGCGCTGAAGAAGGATTGAAGAAAGTAAAGGAGTTATCGCCTGATTTAATCGTCCTCGATGTAATGTTAGAGACCAGAGGAGAAGGGTTTATCACAGCCCAGAAATTAAAGAGCACGGATCCTGAGTCTGAGTATCGAGAGTATTCTCACATCCCTATCTTGATGCTAACAGCCATCAATGCGGAGATGAAATTCCGATATTCTCCTGAGACCGATGGAGAGTATCTGCCCGCGGAAGATTTTGTGGAAAAGCCCGTAGAGCCAAGCGAATTAGTACAAAAAGTAGAGAATTTACTTGCCTCAAAAGCCCCAAGCTAAGTAAGGCCCTTTGGCCACACGAATAATCTGAGAGGCCGCAGTGGACCAGACGAATGAGACCAAATAGGAAAGAAATCGAAGTTCCCGCGTCCCTCCCGTTAGAAGAAGAACTGATTCGGCAAATAGAATGGTTCATTAGACAACGCTGGGCGGCTGGGGCTGGAAGTATAGCCCTCTTCTGGGTAATGAGGTTCGTCTTGAATCTTCCCCTTCCGCTTTTGCCCCTCTACGCTATTAGCGGGTCGGTTCTGGCCTACAATTTCCTTTTCCACCAGTATGCCCAAAAACTGGAGGCTGCTACCCCTCATCGACTTGGCTCTTTCAGCCGATTTGCAAATGTTCAAATTGTGGTAGATTGGGGGGCTTTAACCCTGGTCGTCCACTATTCTGGTGGAATAGAAAGTCCGTTGATCTTCTTTTTCATCTTCCATGTTATCATATCCACTATTCTGCTCTCTCAACGTGCCGCCTATCTCCAGACGACGCTTGCCGCCTTTCTAATCACCCTCCTCGCCCTGATCGAGTATTACCGGATTATTCCTCATTTCCATGTACTGAGCATCTTGAGCGAGCGTCTATATCGTGATCCAGGTTATCTTTTGACTTTCCTCCTTTTCTTCACCGGAACCCTCTATATGTCTACTTACTTGACTGGCTCTGTCAGTAAGAGACTCCGAGAGAGGGAGAAAGACCTGGTTATGTTGAAAAAGAATCTGGAGCAAGCCTATCATAAATTGGAAGAATCCGATGTGGCTAAATCGGAATTTGTAATGATGGTCACACACGAACTTCGGTCTCCCCTGTCGACCATAGAAAGCACTCTAAAGCTTTTTTTGCAAGGATATGCTGGAGATTTGGTAGATGAGCAAACAAAACTGGTTCGTGGAATTGAACAACGCACCCGTTTTCTTCTGAACCTGGTAAATGATCTTCTGCATCTTGCTAGAGTAAAGGCGGAGAAGTTTAAGAAGGAGAAAGCCAAGATTAACCTCAAAGAGATTGTGGAAAGGGTGAGTAGGTCTATCCAGACAGGCCTCAAAACTAAGCACCTTAATCTTCAAATTGACCTTCCCTCCAGTCCCGTTATGCTTTGGGGAAATGAGGATGAAATGGAGCTTCTCTTTTCCAATCTTATAGGTAACTCCGTAAGATATACTCCTCCCGGAGGAAGCATTTCGGTAAAGATGGCGAAAGAGAATCTGCAAGTAAAGACAGAGGTTTCGGATACGGGCATCGGGATAGCTACCGAGGACTCGTCGAAGATATTTGAGGAATTCTATCGGGCAAAAAATGCTAAAAAGATGGTAAAAGCAGGAACTGGACTGGGGCTGTCTATAGCAAAAAAGATTGTTGAGACATGCGGAGGAAAAATAAGGGTGAAAAGCACGCCCGGGTGTGGTACGACGTTTACGTTTTACCTACCAATGGATGAACAGTAGAGAGGAGCAGTCATAGTGTTGGTTATCAGAAGTTGGAGAGCGGTGATGAAGATGGGCTGGGAGAATCTCATAAAGACCAGGAGGGGTAGGGCATTAATCATAATAGGAGCTCTTGTCTTCATTGTGGTAGTAACCTTTGCCGGCTTTGAGGTAACCAGCTCTCCCAGATTTTGTTCTACCTGTCATAACATGAAACCGTATTATGAGAGCTGGAAGACCTCATCTCATAATGAGGTTAACTGTATTAAGTGTCATGCTGATCCTGGAATAGGGTCTTATCTTAAGACAAAGGCCAATGGTCTGGTAGAGGTGGCAATATATCTTAGTGGTAATCTTCCTACAAACTATCAGACTGAGGTGAGTGATAAGAGCTGCTTGAGAGAGGGCTGTCACAGCCAGGAGGAGCTGAGAGAGGAAAGACTAGACTTTAAGAAGGGTATTTCCTTTTCGCATGAGAAGCATCTCAAGACTCTTAGGGGTGAATTTAGACTCCGCTGCACCAGCTGTCACTCTCAGATAGTTCAGACTGAGCACATAAGTATAGGTGAGGGGACCTGTTTTACCTGTCATTTCAAAGGGGAAGAGCTGGGTGAGGATGTGGCTGAGT
>JAUWAK010000032.1 GCA_030602105.1 Candidatus Aerophobota bacterium
CCAGATACCGGATTAGTCAGCGACTGGTGGAGCTACTGAGCGGTGCAGGAATTCCTGAGGATGGTATCTATGTGGATCCCCTGGTGCGTCCCCTCAGCACCGATTCGGAGGCGGGATTGGCGGCGCTGGATACCATTAGGAAGATAAAAAACTCCTCAAAAAAGGTCCACATCATCTGTGGTCTAAGCAATATCTCTTTTGGACTCCCCAAAAGGGGTCTTATTAATCGTGCTTTCCTCACCATGGCCATGGCACACGGCCTGGATTCGGTTATTCTTGATCCTCTGGATAGGAAACTAATCTCCTTGATCAAGACAGGAGAGGCCCTTTTGGGTAACGACAAATACTGTGCGGCATATCTTGCGGCCTTTCGCGCAGACGAGTTTGCCGAGGAGTAGTCTTATAAACACTGACACACCTCTTGTTGATCTAGAGAAGTTCAGGGAAGGATTAGGGCTCATCCATTCCCATGTCAAAAAGGTTCTTTCCGGAGTTGATGAGAAGGAAACGGCTGAGTTTGTCGAGTCAATTTCTTCCTGCCGGAGAATATTTCATAGCGGTCAGGGAAGGAGTGGTCTTATTGCCCGGTGCTTTGCCATGAGGCTAATGCATATGGGTTTTTCCTCCTGTGTGGTAGGTGAGACAACTACCCCCGCTATCGGGGCAAAAGATCTTCTCATCCTCTGTTCCTGCTCGGGGAGAAAAAAGGGAAGTTTGCAGCTTGCCCGCCAGGCTCGGCAAAGTGGAGCCATCATATTCGTCCTTACCGCCGAGTCGGACTCGCCTCTGGCCAGATTAGCTCATCATCTCATTTTTTTCCCCGTTGTTTTAGAAAAAGACGTATTGAGAGAACCCCTGGGCTCCTTATTTGAGCAGTCTTTGTTCTTGTACCTGGAGGGAGTAGTCCTTTTCTTGATGGGAAAGACGGGGATATCTGAGGAGGAGATGCTAAGGCGGCATGCCAACCTGGAATAGAGGCAAAATTGGAAAAGGTAAATCTCAGGAGCCGCATGCTCCAGAAGCGAAGGTCCCAATCGTCTGAGGAGATTGAGAGGAAGAGCGCTCTTATTCAGAACAAACTCCTCACCTTCAGTCTCTTTTTGGAAGGCCGAGGGGTTCTTTTCTACCTGGCCATGAAGGATGAAGTTCAAACTCGCCCCATAATAGAGAGGGCTTTAGCAATGGGAAAAACCATCTCAGTTCCTTTGATTGAGAAGGGCGAAAGGGAGATTCTCCCCTCGATACTTAAAGACCCTGACAAAGAGCTCACGCCTGGGCCGTGGGGCATTCTCGAGCCAAATAGGAAATCTTGCCGTCCCTGCCCTTTAGAAGAGATAGATGTGGTTATTGTTCCGGGAGTAGCGTTTGATGAGGCGGGGAATCGTCTGGGCTTCGGGCGAGGTTTCTACGATAAATTCCTGAGGAAGCTCCCGGGGAGGGTAAATTTTGTTGCGCTGGCCTTTGAACTTCAGGTTGTGGGGAGCCTACCTTTTCGGTCTCACGATGTGGCAGTAAATTACATCATAACGGAAAAACGAATCATCCAATGTGGCGAGAGCATTGGGGGGATAAGATGTATCTAGAAAGACCCATGAAGGACTTCATTCGGGACACAGCTGCTCGACTTCCTGCTCCCGGAGGAGGAAGCGTGGCTGCCTTGGTTGGATCCCTGGGGGCAGCTCTTTTGTGTATGGTTGGCAATTACACCGTGGGTAAGAAGCAGTATGAAGGGGTCGAGGATGAGGTGGAGCGCATTCTCAAGGCTGCAGATGGTCTCAAAGATGAGCTTTCCTCACTTGTTCAGGAAGATATTGAGGCCTACCAGAACTACTCCCGCACCTCTCACATGCCCAAGGATACAGAAGAGCAAAAGAAGACACGTAGTGAAGCCCTTGAGCACTCACTTAAGGAAGCTGCTCTGGTTCCCTTGAAGACAAGCCAGCTTTCCCTGCGGGTGATAGAGCTAGCTGAGGAGATTCTTCCTCTGGGCAATCCTCACCTCATAAGTGATGTGGGGGTGGGAGCTCTCTTGGCAGAGGCGGCTCTGGAGGCTGCAGCTATCAACGTCCGGATAAATCTCTCCTACATCAAGGATTCTTACTTTATCAAGGAGAAAGAGGACCTCATTTCTTCCTGTCTTTCCAGGGGAAGAAAGACGGCTGAGGAAGTAGTGGGAAAGGTAACCGACGAAATCACTCAAGATAGGTGACGGGACAAGACATGAAGGTTCTCTTTGGCGTCTGTTCCTGGGGACTTGGTCATGCCACGCGGGATCTTCCCCTCATCAGGGGCATAATAGAGAGGGGACACCAGGTTGACATTGTGGCCAGGGGCAGATCTTTGAGCCTGCTAAAGGAAGAACTTGGGGAGACCTGCCGTTACTTAGAGATACCCGACTATTCCTCTCCTTACTCCAAGAAGGATTTCTCGGTACCCAGATTCTTGAGTTACTTTCCTGTTTACATGAACCAGGTGATCAAGGAACACGAGACAGTAAAGAAACTGGTTAGGAAGGAGGGCTATGATAGGATCGTATCTGACAACCGTTTTGGTGTTCATACGCGGAAAATTCCTTCCTATTTCATCTCCCATCAACTTAGATTCCTGGCTCCTGGCAGGGTGAAGCTCTTTGAGATGGCAACCGAGGGATTTAACTATTCTTTTAAGAGTAGCTTTACTAGATTCCTGGTGCCCGACTTTGAAGAGGATTCTTTATCGGGGGATCTTTCCCATAATCTGAAATACTTCAAAGAAAGGCAGGTAGAGTATTTGGGGATTCTTTCCGACCTGAGGAAAAAGGAGCTGACTCAGGATATTGATTATTTTATCTCTATTTCCGGGCCTGAACCTCAGAGAAGCATCTTTGAAGATAAGGTGTTAAAACAAGCTCCCCGACTGGAAGGTAGGGTGGTGGTGGCTCTGGGAAAGCCGGAAGCTCCTGGAAATAAGCAAACAAAAGGCCTTAGGATTTTTGGCTATTTAGACAGAAGGGAGCAGGAGGATGCTATGAATAGGGCCAAATTGGTTATTGCCAGGCCCGGTTATTCAACTTTGATGGAGCTGGTGGCTTTAGATAAGAAGGCACTTTTTGTGCCCACCCCGGGACAGACAGAACAAGTCTACCTGGCTAAGTATCACAAGAGGCGAGGAAACTTTTACAGTGTAGATCAAAATGGCCTGAATCTCGCCCGGGACGTAGAAAAAGCCAGAGGCTATCAGGGGATAGAAGGGAAGGCCAAGCCTGAGGAGGCTATAGAAAAATTTATGAGCATTGTGTTCGGTGAATGAAAAGAAGACTTCTCGTTCTTGCTACCACTCTAGGCGGCAGTGCTCTTTTGGTTTTGACCTTCTATCTGATTGGCTTTGGGAAGGTTATCTTTCAGTTGCAGGAAGTGGGTCCAGGTGGAGTTTCTGTTTTTATTATCAATGTCCTCCTTATTTTCCTTATCGACGCTATTTCCTGGCAGATCATCCTAAAGTCATACGGATACCGTCTTCCCTTTAGAGATATCCTTGCCACCAAGATCATTGGATTCGTCATCAGCTATCTCACCCCCTCTATGTACTTTGGCGGTGAGCCGGTGAGAGCCTACCTGATCAGCAAGAAACACAATCTTCCCCTGAGCAAGATAGGGGCCAGTGTGGTGGTCAATCGATTTCTGGAATTAGGGGCGGGCCTTTTCTTCATTTATCTGGGGACTATCTGGACCCTCATCGAGTATGACCTCCCGCTCCAATTGACTGTAACCATGCTGGTGATCAATACCCTCATGGGTCTGGGAATGGTAACTCTTCTGTTGAGTTTCATTTATGAGAACAGACTCTTCACTACTCTGGCTGACCTTTTGAGCCGGTGGAATCCGTTGTCCAAAACTGTGGAGAAGATTAGACCCCATATTTCAAAAATGGAGGGGGAAGTTTTCCTTGTTTTTAGAAGACACCGAAGGGCGGCCCTTGCGGCTTTCGCTCTTAATCTTCTGGGCGGATCACTGATTTTCCTTAAACCGGCCATTTTCTTCTATTTTCTCGAGATTATCTTTAAGCTATCTCAGCTTTCCCTGCTTTTTGCTTTAACTCATCTTATTTTTATCCTGCAGGTGAGCCCCGGAGCTCTGGGGGTATTCGAGCTTGGAGAGGTGGCTATATATGGATTGGTGGGAGTAGAAGCTCAGAAAGCCCTCGCCTTTACTCTGATGGTCAGGATAACCGACGCTGTGGTTATTGCTATCGCCTCATTTTTGGCTTTGCATTTTGGTCTAAGTAAGCTCTGGAGGAAAAGAGAGGAATGAGGATTTGTTTTGTCTCCGACCAGAGCTTTCCGCCCTGGGGAGGAGAGGGGACCTGCACCCAGAATTTCTGCCGTGAACTGAGGGAAAGAGGACATAAAATTACGGTGCTCACCTCCCGAGTGAAGCGGCCTCCTCCGACGAAGAGGATCAGAATTTACCGATTTCCCAGCTTAACCTTTCCATGGAGGAGGGGTCCTATGGCCTTTCCTCATCTCCGGGAAATCCTCACTATTCTCAGGGAAGATAAGATTCAGATTGTTCATATCAATCTACCTTCCTATTTGGGCTGGCAGGCCTTAAGAGCAGGGAGAAGACTGGGAATTCCAGTCGTAATGGGGTTTCACGTCCAGGTGGGTAATGTGATTACCTCACCCAGCCCACTCCTTTTTCCCCTGAAAGTCATCATTTCGCCCTGGTTCTCCTACTTCTACCGAAGGGGCGATTTCTTGATCACTCCTTCTCATTTTGCTGGCACAATCCTGCACCAGCTCACCAGAAGACCCTATGAGGTAGTGAGCAATGGAATTAATCTTAGAGAGTTCAACCCGGGGAAAATCAGCCCTGGAAAGCTTTCAGATTTCAAGAGAGAACATGGTCTTAGAGAGGAACCCTTGCTTCTCTATGTGGGAAGGCTGAGCCGGGAGAAGAATGTGGACTATCTTCTTAAGATTGTCGAGGTTGTGAGAAAGAAAGGATGGAGGGCCCGTCTTTTGATTGTGGGAGAAGGCCAGCTGAGACGCCATCTGAGTGAAAGGATAAAAAAGCTCAAGATGGAAAGGGAAATTGTTATGACTGGTTATTTACGAGGAGAGCAGCTTCTGTGTGCTTATCTTAGTGCTGATGCTTTTCTTCTGGCCTCCCGAAATGAGCTGCAGAGCATTGCTACTATGGAAGCCATGGCCATGAAATGTCCCCCCCTCATTGGAAAAGGTGAACAAAATGCCGCGCAGGAGCTAGTAAGAGAAGGGATCAATGGCTATCTATTTAGTTTAGAGGATCCAGAAGATGCGGCCGACAAGGTCATTAGAATTCTTTCTGATGACACACTCAAAAGGTCCATGCGGGAGGCGTCGCTTGAGATGATCCAAGCCCATAACATAGAGAATAGCATCTCCCGGCTGGAGAAAATCTATCAAAAGCTGCTGGCCAGAGGACCAGTTCCTTGACCGGCAGCCCCCTTTTGATAATAATATGCAGGAGGCAGAAGGATGTATGAGTTGATGGTCGAGCTTTCTTTCGATGCTGCCCACCAGATAGCGGGATCGGGCGGACGATGCGAGAGACTGCATGGGCATACCTGGAAGGTTGAGGTATTTGTTCAAGGCAAAGAGCTTGATGAAGAAGGTTTGCTTGTCGATTTTGCTGAGCTTAAGAAAATAGCCAATCGCTGCGTGGGGAGGCTGGACCACCGATACATCAACGAGGTACTGCCAGGTGTGAACCCCACCACAGAGAATATCGCCAGATATTTTTTCCAGAAGGTGCAAGGAGACATAGACTCGGACAGGCTAAAGGTGAGCCGGGTTAGAGTCTGGGAAGCCAGAGACGCGTGCGTCACCTACCAGGAGGACCGAAATCCATGAAACCGGTGCTTCAAGTGGCTTTGGATTTCTTGAACCTTAATCGGGCTCTCAAGGTTGCCCGGGCGGCTGCTGATGCGGGAGCAGACTGGCTAGAGGCCGGAACTCCCCTGATCAAGAGCGAAGGTCTTGAGAGTGTCAGGCAGCTCAGACAAAGATTTCCCCACCATAAGATCGTGGCGGATATGAAAATTATGGATACGGGAAGAATAGAGGCAGAATCAGCTTTCAAGGCGGGAGCTAATGTGGTCTGTGTGCTGGGGGCTGCTGATGATTCCACTATTCGTGAGTGTGCCGAGGCAGCTGTAAACTATGGGGGAGAAGTTATGGTGGATATGATAGGTAGGATTTCCCCTCTCAAAAGGGCAAGAGAAGTCCGGGACTTGGGGGTAAACTATCTGGGAACACATACCTCCATTGATGATCAGATGAGGGGCAGCGATCCCTTCAAGACCCTGAGAGGCCTTTCTCGATCGGTGGACCTACCCTTAGCTGTAGCCGGGGGTGTAAATTCGGAAACAGCGGCTGGAGCAGTAAAAGCAGGAGCCTCTATTATCATAGTGGGTGGTGCTATCACCAAGGCTAAAGACCCTGGGGAAGCCGCCAGAATCATCAAAGAAGCCATAACTAGCAGCAAGGTAGTCAGAACCGACCTTTTTAAAAGGGCCAGGGGTGAGGAAATAGTTAAGATCTTTGGCATGGTTTCCACAGCTAACCTCTCCGATGCCATGCATCGAGGGGGCCAGATTACGGGTCTTATGAGGATTACCCCGGGGGTGAAATTGGTGGGAAGGGCTCTGACTGTTAGAACCTATCCCGGGGATTGGGCTAAACCGGTGGAGGCCATAGACAGGGCTCGAAAGGGAGAGGTTATAGTCATTGACGCAGGAGGAAGCGGACCGGCTGTGTGGGGAGAGTTAGCTACCTACTCGGCGGTAAGGAAAAAATTGGCAGGAGTGGTGATAGATGGGGCTATCAGGGATGTTCCTGAGATAAGAAATCTGAAATTTCCCGCCTATGCCAGGCTTGTCATTCCCAATGCTGGAGAACCCAAGGGGTTTGGTGAGATCGGAATCCCTGTGCACGTGGGAGGCAGAAGGATTTTCAGCGGAGATTGGCTGGTAGGAGACGATGATGGAATAGTGGCTGTTCCCCAAAGCAAGGCCGTGGAGACAGCTAATCGGGCCATGGATGTGCTGGAAAGGGAAAACCGAATTCGGGAGGAAATAAAAGAAGGGGGAACCTTATCCTCCGTTACCGAACTCCTAAAATGGGAGAAGAAATAACCTGCGCCCACCCGGCTCTTACTAGTTAAAGACAGAAGCATGCTCACCGCTCAGCCTATTTCTAATCTGGTGCCTTAGAGCTGGCACAGACGGGGGAGAAAGAGCAAAGCCGGAAGCTCGATGGAGGAGGTGAGAAAAGGATGGTAGAGAGAGCGATGCCTGTAGCAGAGGTGATGACCAGAAAGGTAATCACTGCAAAAAGATCCACTACCCTGAAAGAGCTCATGGAGATTTTCCACAGGTTCACCTTTCATACTCTGCCTGTAGTGGACAAAGAAAGCAAGGTCATTGGACTGGTGGCTCTGGAGGATGTGCTCAAGATATTTCAACCCCATCCCTCCAATATTCTGGATATGTTGGACAGAATCCCTTTTCTTGATGAATATGATAATAGATCTCTTTGGGATATTGATATTCCACCCGAAATGGGGATCTTGTGTGTGGTAGAGGATCTAATGAATATGAATGTAGTTACCATTAATGACGAGGCCAGTACCGTCGAAGCGCGTTCTTTAATGAAGCTTCACCGACTGAAGAGAATACCAGTGGTGGACAAGGAAAATTGTCTTTTGGGCATAATTAGTCTATTCGATATTATCATGGCTGTCTTCAAGCAAAAGGGAATTCTCTAGTCAAAATCTTCTGTCGAGAGTGGGAATCCAGCCATTGGGAGAGTGAAGAATGAACCTCATCTTAGCCATAGGTATCCTCATAATCACTGGCTTTGGCGGAGGTCTTTTGGCCAGGAAAATAAAGTTTCCCAGAATCAGCGGCTATATCATCATAGGTGTTCTACTAAGTCCTTCTCTTCTAAACGTCATACCTTCCGAGCTTATCAGGGGCGAGTTGAGTGTGGTTACCGATATCACCCTGGGTATCATTGCCTACCTCATTGGGGGGAGTCTCAAGCTGGAAAGATTGAAAGGGCTAGGCAGGGGTATCCTGGCCATAACTGCCTTCCAGTCGTTGGGTGCGTGGCTTTTTGTTGGTTTGTTAATTGCATTTTTGGGACATCTTCTTCTTCCCCTGAATTCTCTCCATGCTAGCTATTCCCAGACTTACCTGCCTATGGCCATTATTATCGGTGCGGTGTCATGCGCTACAGCACCAGCAGCAACTTTGGCCATAGTCCATGAATATAGAGCCAGCGGACCTTTTACCACCACCCTTTTGGGGGTAGTGGCTCTGGATGATGCCGTAGCCATTTTGAGTACCTCTGTGGCCATGTCTTTTTCCCGCATGCTCATAGCAGGAGGCAGCATTTCTCCTTACAAGATGCTCCTTCCTCCTTTGTGGGAGATCGCTGGTTCCCTTGCCCTAGGGGTGGGGGTTGGCTTTGCCATAATTCATATGAGCCCTCTGGCCAAAACAAGGAAGACCCTTCTGGCTTTAGTTTTTGGTATGATTATGCTCTGTGTCGGGGTGAGTAGGACTCTTGGTGTCTCGCCCCTTTTGGCTAATATGACAATGGGGTTCGTCATCGTCAACAGGATGAGTCATAGCGAGCAGCTATTCGGAGTTATTGATGATATAGAAGACGTTATCTTTGCCATGTTTTTTACTCTAGCCGGGACCCACTTTGATCTTAGAATCTTGTCTGCGGCTGGTGTTCTATCTGTCTTGATCATCCTGGGTAGATTCTCAGGTAAATTCCTGGGAGCACGAATAGGCTCTTCCCTTTCTCACGCTCCCGAGTCGGTGAGGAAGTATTTAGGTCTTGGTCTTTTCCCCAAGGCCGGAGTCACTGTAGGTCTCATCCTCTTGGTCCAGCGAGAACCTGCTTTTTCCAGGATAGGGAGCTTGATCGTAAGCGCTGTGCTGGCTTCGGTGATTATCAATGAGCTCATTGCCCCACCTCTTACAAAATACGCTATTGTTAAGGCAGGAGAAGCTAAGGTTTCTTCTTAAATAAGAAATCCGGAATAAGAAATCCGGTGTCGGGAAGATTCTCATGGAAACAATTCTTTCTTTTGCAGCTATTCTCTTGTTGGGACTGCTTGCAGCACGCATCTTGCGACGAGTTAAGTTTCCGGCAGTAACAGCCTATCTTCTTTTGGGCGTTGTCATAGGTCCAGTAGTACTGGGTCTGGTAGCCGGACCTGTTCTCGACGCTTCTGGATCCATTTCCAATATAGTACTCAGCTTCGTTGCTTTTGGTCTAGGACAGAGTTTTTCCAGAGAAAACCTTTCCCGCATTGGCAAATCCGTTCTCTGGATCTCTCTTTTGGAAGCCGGCGGCGCCTGGTTCCTGGTGACTTTCTCTTGCCTGTACCTTTTGAGACAGCCTCTTCCCGTTTGTCTTCTTTTCGGCTCCATCGCCTCAGCCACGGCTCCAGCGGCCACAGTCATGGTGGTGCGGGAGTCCGGGGCCAAAGGAAATTTCACCGACACTCTTCTGGGGGTTGTGGCCACTGATGATGCCTGGTGTCTTATTATTTTCGCGGTCTCTTTAGCCGTGGCCAGGGGCTTGACTGATTCGACAGGAGGAGCTTTTCACCTCTCGGCAGCTTTTGCCCGATCGCTTCTGGAGATTGGGGGAGCCCTGGGTCTGGGAGCTTCGCTAGCTTTGATTTTCACTCTCCTTTCTCGTCATATTAGAACCTCGGGAGATCTTCTAATTTATACTCTGGGCTTTATTCTCCTAAATACGGGACTGGCTATTTATTTTCATCTTTCCGTTCTTCTAGCCAGTATGTTTCTGGGAGTGGTGCTGGTTAATATCAACAAGACCAGCTTCAGGTTCTTCGATACTCTGAGGACGGTTGACTCTCCTCTTTATCTGGCCTTCTTTGTCCTGGCCGGGGCAAGTTTAGAGATCCATGTTCTGGGAAAGCTGGGTTTGCTTGGCCTGACTTATTTTATCTTCCGGATTCTGGGCAAAGTGGGCGGAGCCTCTCTGGGGGGATGGATCTCAAGAGCTGCCAGCCCTATAAAGGAGTATCTTGGTTTTGGACTTGTTCCTCAGGCAGGTGTGGCTCTGGGTGTGGCTTTAATTGCCAAGGCAGAGTTTCCCCTTATGGGAGGGATGATTTTCACTACTATTGTCGCTACCACCGTTC